>JBBSCV010000428.1:0-3150 GCA_038249925.1 Burkholderiales bacterium | reverse complement strand
GTCTTTCTCGACAAGAACCCGGGCCTCTTCGAGACCGGGGCCGAGCGGGCCGACCTGAAGCTCTTCCTGCTGTGCGCCGTGCTGGGCCTGACAGGCTGGGCCGGGCTGTGCCGCCTGCTGCGCGCCGAAACACTGAAGCTGCGCGAGCTGGATTACGTGCAGGCCGCCGGTGCTTTCGGCGTGAGCGATGCGCGCATCATGTCGCGCCACATCTTCCCCAACGTGGCGCACCTGATGCTCATCGTCACCGTGCTCGAGTTCAGCGCCTTGATCTTGTACGAAGCCGTGCTGTCTTATGTGGGCGTGGGGGTCGACCCGTCGATGAACAGCTTCGGCGGCATGATCAACCTGGCACGCAACGAGATGAGCCGCGACCCCGTGGTGTGGTGGAGTTTCGCCTCGGCCTTCGGCTTCATGGTGGCCTTGGTGCTGGCCGCCAACCTCTTTGCCGACGGTGTGCGAGATGCCTTCGACCCGCGCGCCGCGATCTTTCGAAGCCGCCGGCTGCGGCGCCCGGTGGCCGCCCCGAACGCGGGTGGTGTGAAGCCGTGATCCGCATTGAAGACCTGCGGGTCGAGATCGACACCGAAGCCGGGGTGCTGCGCGCCATTGCCGGGCTGACCCTGAGCATCCAGCGTAGTGAAACCTTCGCGCTGGTGGGCGAAAGTGGCTGCGGCAAGAGCATGACGGCGCTGGCCTTGATGCGCCTGTTGCCCGAGTCCGGCGTGGTGGCCGGCGGCGACGTTCAACTGGTGGACGAGGGTGCCAAGACCGTGGATGTGCTGGCCCTGCCCGAAGCGCAGATGCGCGCCGTGCGGGGCGGCCGCATCGGCATGATCTTTCAGGAACCAGCGACCAGCCTGAACCCCGTGATGCGCGTGGGGCAGCAGGTCGTCGAGGCCATCGAAGCACACACGCCGCTGCGCGGTGCGGCGGCACGCGCCAAGGCACTCGACTGGTTGATGCGTGTCGGCATCCCCGAGCCCGAGCGACGTTTCGACGACTACCCCTTCCGCATGAGCGGCGGCCAGAAGCAGCGCGTGATGATCGCTGTCGCGCTGGCGGCCGAACCCGATTTTCTGGTGGCCGACGAGCCGACGACAGCGCTGGACGTCACCATCCAGGCACAGATCCTCAACTTGCTGAAGGACTTGCAGCGTGAGCGCGGCATGGGTCTCTTGTTGATCACGCACGACCTGGCGGTCGTCTCGGGCATGGCGCACCGCGTGGCGCTGATGTACGCGGGGCAGATCATCGAAGTGGCGCCTGCAGCCGAGTTTTTTGCGGCACCGCGCCACCCGTACGCGCAGGCCCTGCTGCGCGCTTTGCCAGGCACAGCGCAGCACGGCGAGCCGCTGGAAGCCATTGCCGGCACCGTGCCGCCGCTGACCCAGGTTTTCACGGGCTGCCGTTTCGCGCCGCGCTGCGCCGTGGTGATGCCGCATTGCGCGAGCACGCCCCCCGAACTCATCGACGTGGCGGGTGCGCACAGCGTGCGCTGCCTTCGTTATGTACCCGGTGCCGAAGCCATGCCGCAGGCATTGCGCGCGAGGCGGCCCGCGACGCCTGCGGTTGACGACGCAACCGGCGCAGCCGCCGGCGCCGGGCCGGACGCGCCGTTGCTGGACGTGCAGGATCTGCGCGTGCGCTTTCCCGTGCGGGGTGGCCTGCTGCAGCGCGTGGTCGGCCACTTCGACGCTGTGGGCGGTGTGTCTTTCCAGGTGCCGAAGGGCCGCACGCTGGCGTTGGTGGGAGAAAGCGGCTGCGGCAAGACCACCACCGGCAAGGCCATCGTGCAGCTGCTGCGGCGTGTGGCCACGGTGCAGGGCAGGGCGCTGCTGAACGGCCGCAACCTGCTCGAACTGCAAGGGGCCAAGCTGCAGGCTGCACGGGCCCAGGTGCAGATCATCTTCCAGGACCCCTTCGCCTCGTTGAACCCGCGCATGCGAGTGGCCGAGATCCTGGACGAAGGCCTGGCGGCGTTGCAGCCCGACCTGGACGCCAACACCCGCCGCGCGCGCATCGAACGCCTGACCGACCAGGTGGGCCTGCGCCGCGAGGCTCTCTACCGCTACCCGCATGAATTCAGCGGCGGCCAGCGCCAGCGCATCGCCATCGCCCGCGCGCTGGCGGTGCAGCCCCGGCTCATCATCTGCGACGAACCGACCTCGGCGCTGGATGTCTCGGTGCAGGCGCAGATCCTCAACCTGCTGCGCGAGTTGCAGCGAGAGATGGGCATCAGCTACCTGTTCATCACCCACAACATCGGCGTCGTCGAGTACATCGCCGACTTCGTGGCGGTGATGCAGGCCGGGCGGATCGAAGAGCAGGGCGCCTGCGACGAAGTGCTGGCCAAACCCTCGCGCGAGTACACGCGCACGCTGCTCGCGGCTGTGCCGCGCCTGTCCGTGCGCTGATGCACCGACTGCGGTGTCGCATTCGTGTCTTTCTGTTGCATCGCGCCAACGCTTGCGGGCCGGGCTGCTGCTGGGGCTAACCCTGAGCGCTGCCATGAAAGCGCAGAGCTCGTCGCGCCTAAGTCGTTGAAATCAAAGAAAAAGTAGCTTCAGCTGCAGCTTCGGTCCTGAGCGCCGCTCGCCCTTGCGCGTCCACCGCACCCCCACTTGCGGGCCGTTACCGAGATGCAGGCTAGGTGCTTGACGTGACAATCGTTTCACACGATGCCAGCGCGAGGGACGGGTCTGCCCCAGGGGGCCTGAAGAAATGCGGCGGCGAGTGAATGGACTGGGCAATCTCTACATCAGGAGTTCGATTCACATGTTCAAGAAGACAAAAATCACCACCGGCGTCCTCGTGGCGCTGGGCGGCGTGCTGATGGTGGGCGCCATGCCCGTCGTGGCACAAACCGCAGAGCGCATCGAGATCACGGGTTCGCGGATCAAGACCCTGGGTGCGGTGTCCAACAGCCCGATTTCCAGCATCAGTGCGCAGGAACTCAACGTCAGCCAACCCATCGCGGTGGAAGAGGTGATCCGCAGCCTGCCGGCAACTTCGCCTGCCATCGGTGCCAACACCAACAACGGCTCGGGCGGTGGCGCCACGATCCAGCTGCGCAACTTCGGCACCAACCGCACCCTGGTGTTGGTCAACGGCCGACGCATGGTGCCGTTCAACCTGGCCGGTGTCGTC
>JBBSCV010000427.1:0-3171 GCA_038249925.1 Burkholderiales bacterium | reverse complement strand
GGTCGACCAGTTGCTGCGCCAGAGCGGCACCTTCGCCGAACACGAAAAAGTCGTCGACACCGTGATGGACAACAACGCCATCGAGCGCGAGCGCGGCATCACCATCCTGGCCAAGAACTGCGCCGTCAGCTGGCAAGGCACGCACATCAACATCGTCGACACCCCGGGCCACGCCGACTTCGGCGGCGAGGTGGAGCGTGCGCTGTCGATGGTGGACGGCGTGGTGCTGCTGATCGACGCGCAGGAAGGCCCGATGCCGCAGACGCGCTTCGTCACCAAGAAAGCACTGGCGCTGGGGCTGAAGCCCATCGTCGTGGTGAACAAGGTCGACAAGCCGGGCGCCAAGCCCGACGCCGTGGTCAACGCGGCCTTCGACCTCTTCGACAAGCTCGGCGCCAACGACGAGCAACTCGATTTTCCCGTGGTCTACGCCTCGGGCATCAACGGCTGGACTTCGCTGGTGGAGGGCGCCCCCGGCGAGAAGTGGGGCCCCGACATGTCGGCGTTGTTCGACACCATCCTGAAGTACGTGCCTTCGCACCGGGGCGAACCCGACGCGCCGCTGCAGTTGCAGATTTCGGCGCTGGACTACAGCACCTTCGTCGGCCGCATCGGCGTGGGCCGCATCGGCGCGGGAACCATCAAGTCGGGCATGGACGTGCTCGTGATGGAAGGCCCGGACGGCAAGGCCACCAAGGGCCGCGTCAACCAGGTGCTGACTTTCCAGGGCCTTGACCGTGTGCAGGTCACTGAAGCCGGCCCGGGCGACATCGTGCTCATCAACGGCATCGATGCCATCGGCATCGGTGTCACGGTGACGGACCCGGTCAATCCCGCGCCGCTGCCAATGCTGCAGGTCGACGAGCCGACGCTGACGATGAACTTCTGCGTCAACACGAGCCCGCTGGCCGGCCGCGAAGGCAAGTACGTCACCAGCCGCCAGATCTGGGACCGCCTGCAGAAGGAACTGCAAAGCAACGTGGCGCTGCGCGTCAGCGAAACCCCCGAAGACGGCATCTTCGAGGTGATGGGGCGCGGTGAACTGCACCTGACCATCCTGCTGGAGAACATGCGCCGCGAGGGCTACGAGTTGGCCGTGAGCAAGCCGCGTGTGGTCTTCCACGATGTCGACGGCGTGCGCCAAGAACCCATCGAGATGGTGACGGTCGACGTTGAAGAGACTCACCAGGGCGGCGTCATGCAGGCCCTGGGCGAGCGCAAGGCCGAACTCGTGAACATGGAACCCGACGGCCGCGGGCGCGTGCGCCTGGAGTACCGCATTCCGGCGCGCGGCCTGATCGGCTTTTCCAACGAGTTCATGAACCTGACGCGCGGCTCTGGCCTCATCAGCAACATCTTCGATGGCTACGAGCCGCACAAGGGCGACATCGCCAGCCGCAAGAACGGCGTGCTGATCAGCATGGACGCGGGCGAGATCTTCACCTATGCGCTGGGCAAGCTGGACGACCGTGGCCGCATGTTCGTGAAGCCGAACGACCCCGTCTACGAGGGCATGATCGTCGGCATCCACAACCGCGACAACGACCTCGTGGTCAACGCCACGCGCACCAAGCAGCTGACGAACTTCCGCGTCAGCGGCAAGGAAGACGCGATCAAGATCACGCCACCCATCGACCTGACGCTGGAATACGGTGTCGAGTTCATCGAAGACGACGAACTGGTCGAGATCACGCCGGCGAGCATTCGCGTGCGCAAGCGTTACCTGACCGAGCACGAGCGCAAGCGGGCAGGACGCTCGGGCGCCTGACCGGCACGGCCAAAGTTTTCACAGCGCAGGCATGACCCACCGTCAGGCGGTATGGGTGATGGTGGCCGTGACGCTGATGTGGAGCATCGCGGGCGTGGTCTCGCGCTGGCTCGAATCGGCGCGCGGCTTCGAGGTCACCTTCTGGCGCAGCGCCTTCAACGCGCTGACGCTGGTGGTGCTGCTCAGCTGGCTGAAGGGGCCCGGGCCGCTGTGGGCCAACTTGCGCGGCGGTGGTCGTGCGCTGTGGGCCAGCGGTGCCTGCTGGGCCGTGATGTACACGGCCTTCATGATGGCGCTGACGCTCACCAGCGTTGCCAACGTGCTGGTGACGATGGCACTCGGCCCGCTGTTCACGGCACTGCTCGCGCGCGTCGCCCTGGGCCACCGACTGGCGGCGCGCACCTGGGGTGCCATCGCGCTGGCCGGTGCCGGCATTGCCTGGATGTACGGTCATGAGGTGACGAGCGGGGACTCTTCTGCGCTGCTCGGCACCTTGGTGGCACTGGCCGTTCCGGTGGCCGCTGCCATCAACTGGACGCTGTTGCAGCACTCGAAGGGCCGCGGCCAGGCCGGCGAGGCGCCGCCCGACATGCTGAGCGCCGTGCTGATTGGTGCCGTGCTCTCGGCCGCGGTGACGTTGCCGGTGGCCTGGCCGCTGGCCACCTCGGCACACGACCTCGGATTGCTGGCCTTGCTGGGCAGCGTGCAGCTGGCCATACCATGCCTGCTGGCGGTGGCCGTGGCGCGCGTGCTGAGCGGGCCCGAAATTTCGCTGCTGGCACTGCTGGAGGTGATCTTCGGCGTGCTCTGGGCCTGGCTGGGCGTCAACGAGGCACCGTCATGGGCGGTGCTGGGCGGCGGCTCGCTGGTGCTGGTGGCCTTGGTGGGCAACGAATTGCTGGGCTGGCGAAAGCGCCCGGCGGCGCCTGTGGCTTGATGCGCTTTGCGACCCGCACGGTCCGCATCAGTCGTAGGGCCCTTCAGCGACGAAGTTGCCGCCCTGGTAACGCACCACCGGGCTGGCGGGGTCGGCGGGCGCGCTGCGCGCCTCGACGGTGGCCGTGAAGCGCTCTGAGCTTTCCTGCGGCCGAAAGCCGATGTGGCTGGCGCTGTCGTTGTTCCACCAGCGGCGCGGGTTGTCGCTGACGCCGTAGATCACGCTGTGGCCCACATGCGGCGCCGTCAAGGCTGCGCGCACCAGGCGTTCCAGGTCGTCGTAGGCCAGCCAGCTGGCCAGCATGCGGCGGTCGACCGGCTCGGGGAAGCTCGAGCCGATGCGCAGGCTCACGGTCTCGATGCCCCAGCGGTCGAAATACAACTGCGCAAGGTTTTCGCCGAAGGCTTTGGACAGGCCGTAGAAACCGTCCGGCCGCATGGGTGCGGCGGGGCCGATGGTGCGGCTC
>JBBSCV010000426.1:0-3201 GCA_038249925.1 Burkholderiales bacterium | reverse complement strand
GCCGCAGGCCCTGGGCCTGAACCTGCCCTGCCTGGCAGCCCGCAGCCAGGCGCCGGTGACGCACGACCATCTCTTCCACACCGTGCTCGGGCTGCTGGATGTGCAGACCGCGCTGCACGAAGCCCCGTTCGACCTCGGCCAAGGTTGCCGCAGCACACCGGCATCGTGAGCCTCGCGCATGGCAAGGCCATGAGCGGCCCCAAGGTCCGATGACCCCCGCTCGTCGCGACCTGGCCACCACGCTGGCGGCACTGGCGGCGTTGTTGGCCTGGGACGCCAGCGGCGCCGATCTGGCCGTGGCGCGGCTCTTCGCCAACGCCAGCGGCTTTGCGCTGCGCGACAGCGTGTGGACGGCCACGCTGCTGCACGACGGTGGCCGCCTGGCAGCCTGGGCGCTGCTGCTCACCCTGGTGGTGGCGGCACTGCGCGCACCACGAAACCCCACGCAAGCGGCACCCGGCCGCGCGGAACGCTGGCGCTGGCTGGGCGTGATGCTGCTGTGCGTGGTGGCCGTGCCGCTGCTCAAACGGTATTCGGCCACCAGCTGCCCGTGGGACCTGGCCGAGTTCGGTGGCAAGGCCGTGCATGTCTCGCACTGGGCCTTCGGTCAGCGCGATGGCGGCCCGGGGCATTGTTTTCCTTCGGGCCACGCGGTGGCGGCCTTCGCCTTCTTCGGCCTGTACTTCCAGTGGCGCGGCCACGACGCCCGCCGTGCGCGGCTCTGGCTGGCGGTGGTGGTGGGTGCGGGGCTGCTGTTCGGTGTGGCGCAACTGGCACGCGGGGCGCATTACCCCAGCCACACGCTGTGGTCGGCCTGGATCTGTTGGGCCCTCAGCGCCGCAGCGGCCGCCGGGTTCAGGCATCGGGGCCTGAATTCGGGCTGAATTCGGGCTGAATTCGGGCTGAAAAAAGGGGTTGCACAATGGCTCTTCTGCACCCAGGACGCTGCCATGCATGACACCCCCATCGGCCCTGCCGCCGACGACCCGCACGACCCACCACGCTGGCAGCACGACGGCGTGCGCGTGGTGCCCGCCGGGCAACTGGACGCCAGCACTGCACAAACCCCCGGCATGGACCGCAAGGCCGCCATCAACTTCGCGCGCGTGGGGGCGCAGAAGCTGTGGGCCGGCACCGTGCACATCCACCCCGACGCCAAGACCGGCGCCCACCACCACGGGGCGCTGGAAAGCGTCATCTACGTCATCAAGGGCCGCGCCCGCATGCGCTGGGGCGAGCGCCTCGAATTCACCGCCGAGGCCGGCCCGGGCGACTTCATCTACGTGCCGCCCTACGTGCCGCACCAGGAGATCAACGCCAGCGCCACCGAGACACTGGAATGCGTGCTCTGCCGCAGCGACGGCGAAGCCGTGGCGGTGAACCTGGACATCGAACCCGTGGAGAAGCCGCTGACGGTGGCTTGGGTCGATCCCACCCATCCAGCGCCTGCGCCGCGCTGACCATGGCCGCCGCCATCGCCGACCCGCGCGCCTTTCTTCGCCAGCTCTACGACGCAGCCGTGCAGCGCGCGCTGCCGGCGCTGAACACCGCCTCCCACCTGCCGCCGCCGCCCGACATCACGGGGCCGCGCCAGGGCCGCACGGTCGTCGTCGGCGCGGGCAAGGCCGGCGGCGCCATGGCCGCCGCAGTCGATGCGCTGTGGCCGCAGGAGGCACCGCTGAGCGGCCTGGTCGTCACGCGCTACGACCACGTGCCGCCGGCCTACAAGGCCCGGCCGGGGCGCATCGAGGTAGTGCAAGCGCGCCACCCCGTGCCCGACGAAGCCGGCCGGCATGCCGCGCAGCGCATCGCGGCCCTGGTGCAGGGCCTGGGCGAACACGACCTCGTGCTGTGCCTGTTCAGTGGGGGTGGTTCGGCACTGCTGTCCATGCCTGCGCCGGGGCTGACCCTGCAAGACAAGCAGGCGATCAACCAGGCGCTGCTGAAGAGCGGTGCGGCCATCGACGAGATGAACTGCGTGCGCAAGCACCTCAGCGCCATCAAGGGCGGCCGCCTGGCCGCGATGTGCGCACCTGCGCGCGTGGTGACGCTGCTCATCAGCGACGTGCCGGGTGATGCACCCGAGGTCATCGCCAGCGGCCCCACGGTGCCAGACGGCAGCACCTGCGCGCAGGCGCTGGCCATCTGCCGGCGCTACGGGATTTCGCTGCCGCCGGCAGCGCTGGCGGGGCTCGAGAGTGGCCGCTTCGAGACCCCCAAGCCCGGCGACGCCATCTTCGACGGCCACGAGGTGCGCATGCTGGCCACGCCGCAGCAGGCGCTGGAGGCCGCAGCCGCGGTGGCACGTGCTGCGGGCGTGCCAGCGCACATCCTCAGCGACGAGATGGAAGGCGAAAGCCGCGAGGTGGGCAAGGTGCAGGCGGCGCTGGCGCGCGCCGTGTCGCGGCATGGCCAGCCCTTTGCCAAGCCCTGTGTGCTTCTTTCGGGCGGTGAGACCACCGTGACGGTGAAGGGCAAGTCTGGCGGCGAAGCCGGCAGAGGCGGCCGGGCCACCGAGTTCCTGCTCGGTTGCGCCATCGCGCTGCAGGGCGAGCCCGGCGTGCACGTGCTGGCGGCCGACACCGACGGCATCGACGGCATGGAAGACAACGCAGGCGCCATCGTCACCCCCAGCACGCTGGCCCGCGCTGCGGCCATGGGCATGAAGCCGGCCGATTTCCTGGACCGCAACGACGCCTACAGCTTCTTCGCGCCGCTGTCCGACCTGGTGGTGCCGGGGCCGACCTTCACCAACGTGAACGACTTTCGCGCGCTGCTCATCACCTGAGGCCGCTCGGCAGGCGCGGTCAGCGGGTGCCCGCCAGAGCAACCCGGCGCGCCATCAGGCAAGGCGCGCGAGAAATCGCCACAACCCGGCCACGCCGGCATTGGCCAGCACCAAGCCGAACGCTGCCACCGCGGGTGCGCAAACCGCCAGGATGAACAATGGATGGCGCCCGCTGAGTGGGCCAAAGCGCTGGGCGATGCCATCGGGAAAGTGAGCGAAGAGCGGGAACAAACTCCAAGCGATCCCGAAGGTGCACAACAGAAGCGGCAAAAGCGCCGAAGTGGGCAGGTCGAATGCGGATGCCTTGCTTGTCATGGCACCGACTCCGCGAGGATCATCGTTGTGCCCGCTCTTGCACATCAAGCAGCATTGCATCGAGCGCTTCGCGGTCGAACAGGCGGCCGTTGGCCACG
>JBBSCV010000425.1:0-3203 GCA_038249925.1 Burkholderiales bacterium | reverse complement strand
GCGTGCTGCGCATCCAGCCGGCCGGTACGCAGGCCGAGGCCGACGAGGTGCTGATTCCCTTCGTCGACGCCTATGTCGACGGCGTTGACCTCGCGGCTCGCCGCATTGCCGTCGACTGGGAACTCGACGACGCACCGTGAAGCGTTTCGACGTCGTCACGCTGTTCCCAGAACTCTTCGAGCCCCACCTGCGCCACGGCATCACGCGCCGGGCTTACGAGACAGGGCAGGTCGACGTGCGCCTGTGGCAGCTGCGCGAGTTCGCCGATGACACCTACCGCCGGGTCGACGACCGCCCGTACGGCGGCGGCCCTGGCATGGTGATGTTGGCCGAGCCACTGCAGCGGGCGCTGCAAGCCGTGGCTGCGGACCGCGCCGAGGTGAAACCGGCGGTGGTGCATTTCACACCCACCGGCCGCCGGCTGGACCAGCGGCTGGTAGAACACTTCGCGCGCGGCCCGGGCGCGGTGCTGCTGTGCGGCCGCTACGAAGGCATAGACCAGCGCCTGCTGGACGCCCACGTCACGCACCACATCAGCCTTGGCGATTTCGTGCTTTCAGGCGGAGAACTCCCCGCGCTGGCGCTGCTGGACGCAGTGGCACGCTTGCAGGAAGGTGTGCTCACGGCGCCTTCGCACCAGCAGGACAGTTTCTCCGACGGACTGCTGGAAGGCCCGCATTACAGCCGGCCCGAGAAGTGGCTGCTCGAGGGCGCCGAACACGCAGTGCCCGCGGTGCTGCTGTCGGGCCACCACGGCGACATCGCGCGCTGGCGGCGTGAACGCTCGCTGGAGGCCACGGCGCGCGGCCGGCCCGATCTCATCAGCGCCGCGCGTGCCGTCGGCCGGCTGACGCCGGCCGACGAGCGATTCCTGGCCAGCCTCGGGCTATAATCAAAGGCTTTTCGATCCTCTGCCGGGCTCCACCTATTCCAACCCGCTTGTCGACCTGACAGGCCGGCCCGCTGCAAGATCGCTCCGGAGAAAACCTTGAACTTGATTGCCATCCTCGAGCAGGAAGAAATTGCTCGCCTCAACAAAACGATCCCCGTGTTCGCGCCAGGCGACACCGTCATCGTCAACGTCAACGTGGTCGAAGGCACGCGCAAGCGCGTGCAGGCCTACGAAGGCGTGGTCATCGCCAAGCGCAACCGCGGCCTGAACAGCAGTTTCATCGTGCGCAAGATCTCCAGCGGCGAAGGCGTGGAACGTACGTTCCAGACCTACAGCCCGTTGATCTCGGGCATCGAGGTCAAGCGCCGTGGTGACGTGCGCCGCGCCAAGCTGTACTACCTGCGCCAGCGCAGTGGCAAGTCGGCGCGCATCAAGGAAAAGCTCACCCGCTGAGTTTCAGCGCCCGGGCCTGGGCGCTGAAGGAAAGGCCGCCTGCGGGCGGCTTTTTCAATTCTGTCGCCCGTTGCCACTGCCATGAATCGCCCCCCCATCCTAGACCCGCGCACCATCCCCGTGGTGGGCGTCGACGCCCATCTGCCGCCGGTACCGGCGGCGCATCTGCGCGCGGCAGCGGTGCGCCAGCGCTTCGGCGCCCAGCCTGTCTGGGAGCCCGAATTCGCTGGCGATGGCCGCCCCTTCGGTGACAGAGCGCCGGCCCAGGCGGCCGTGCTGGTGCTGCTGGTGCAGCGCCCTGCGACAGCGCAAGACGATGGGCTGCACGTGCTGTTGACACGCCGCACCGACCACCTTCGCGATCATGCCGGGCAGATCAGCTTTCCCGGCGGCCGCTGCGAGCCCGGAGACGCGGGCGTCGTCGGCACGGCCTTGCGCGAGGCCGAGGAAGAAGTGGGCCTGCCGTCCGCCCAGGTGGAAGTCATCGGGCAGCTGCCCAGCTACACCACCGTCACGAGCTTCGTCGTCACACCCGTGGTGGCGCTGGTGCAGACGCCCTTCGTGCTGACGCTGGACAGCCACGAGGTGGCCGAGGCATTCGAAGTGCCGCTGGCGTGGCTGATGAACCCGGCCCACCACCGCCGCCATGTGTTCAGCCATGAAGGCGATGAGCGGCAGTTCCTGTCCATGCCCTGGACAGGACCCGGTGCCGACGGCCGGTTGCGCGAGTACTTCATCTGGGGCGCGACGGCCGCGATGCTGCGCAACCTGTACCGCTTTCTCAGCGGCTGAGCGATTGCCCCAAGGGCGGGGTGCAAAGCACGGCCTATCATTCGAAGCGATGAGTTTCTTCGCCGTCTTGTTCGCGCTGCTGATCGAACAGCTGAAGCCGCTGCCGCGCGACAACTGGGTTCATCAAACCCTGATGGCCTGGGTGCGCTGGACGGGCCGCAACTTCGACGCCGGCCAGCCCCATCACATCTGGGTCGTGTGGTGCGTGTCGGTGCTGGTGCCATCGCTGCTGGTGGCGGCCATTCACCTGCTCATCGTCCGCTACAGCCTGCTGCTGGCGCTGGTCTTCGATGTGGGTCTGCTGTACCTGACGCTGGGCTTTCGCCAGTTCAGCCATTACTTCACCGACATCCGCGACGCGCTCGAGCGTGGCGACGAGAACGAGGCGCGCCGCCTGCTCGCCGAATGGCGCCACCTGGACGCGAGCGAGTTGCCGCGCACCGAGGTGCTGCGCCACGTCATCGAGCACGCGTTGCTGGCCGCGCACCGGCATGTCTTCGGCGTCTTCTTCTGGTTCGTGCTGCTCTCGGCGCTGGGCCTGGGGCCGATGGGCGCCGTGCTCTACCGCATGGCGGAGTTCTCCACGCGCTACTGGAGCTACCGCCACCGCAGTCTGGACGCTCCGGGCAACGACGGGCTGCTGGCCTTGTCGCAACGCTTGTTCGGCATCATCGACCACGTGCCGGCGCGCCTGACGGCCTTCGGTTTCGCGGTGGTGGGCAACTTCGAGGAAGCCGCTGGCAGCTGGCGGCGCGACGCGCCGCTGTGGCAGCACCCCAACGAAGGCGTGATCCTGGCTGCGGCCGCCGGTGCCGTGGGGGTGCAGCTGGGCGGCGCCGCGGCCCCGGGCGTCACGCCTGATCGCAGCAAGACCTTCACTGCGGGCGGCGAGTCTGGCATGGCTGATTCGCAGGGCTCTACTGCGGGCCTGCCGGCCCAGGCGGGCCATCTGCACAGCGTGGTGGGGTTGGTCTGGCGCTCGGTGGTGCTGTGGATGCTGCTGGTGGCGCTGCTGACGCTGGCGCACATCGTCGGTTAGCGATACACAGCTTGGTCTTTGAACGGT
>JBBSCV010000424.1:0-3204 GCA_038249925.1 Burkholderiales bacterium | reverse complement strand
CGCGGGCAGCAGGGCATAGCCGTTGGTGTCGGGCAGGTGCAGGTCGATCACCAGCAGGTCGGGCGCCCAGCGCTGCACCAGTTCCAGGGCCTCTGCGCCGGTGGCGGCGGTTTCTGTTTCCACGCCGCCGGCAAAGCGGCAGGCCTCGATGAACAGCAGGCTGTTGATACGGTCGTCGTCGATGTAGAGCACACGCATGGGTGGAGGGAAAGAAGACTAGCGCAGCGGCAGCAGCGGCTGTGGCTGGGTGTCGGCCAGGCGCAGCACGTCGAAGCTGACACAGGCCGAAGCCGGGTCGGCGGGCGAACCACCCAGGCCGATGCTGCCGCTGCCGTGCAGCGTGCAGCCGCCGCGGCGCAGGCTGACAATTTCGCCGTCGTTGAAGCGGACGTAGGTGCCGTTGTAGGAAAGGTCGGTGAGCTGGAAGCTGCCGCTGTGCCAGTCCAGCCGCGCGTGCGAGCGCGAGACCCGCGCGTCGTCCACGCAGAAGGCCACCTGCGGGTTGCGCCCCAGCACCACCGGCATCTGCACGGCACCGAAAACCCGGTGGTGGCCGCCCCACATCAGGCGCAGGCCGTCGGGTTCACTCACCGTGGTGATGTCGCCGCCGAACTGGGTTTGCGCCACGTCGACGCCGCTTCCGCGCCGCCCGCCCATCACGTGAACCTGCACGGGCTCGACACGGCCGCGCAGCACCAGGCGGTCGAGACTGCGGAAGCGTGAGGTCATCTCTGCCGAAAGGCCCACCATCACATCGGCCGTGATCAAGGTCTCGCTGTCGCCGGCATGGTCGAGCAGGCGCGCGGCGACGTTGACGGCGTCGCCGAAACAGTCGCCAGCCATCTCCACCACTTCACCGCGGGCCACCGCCACCTGCAGGCGCAAGCCGCGCAGGCCGGAAGAGGCACCGCGCTCGCTGCCGCGCGTGACCATGCCGTCCAGCAGGTCCTGCATCTGCAAGGCAGCCTGCACGGCAGCGGCCGGGACTTCGAAAACCGCCATCAGGCCGTCGCCCAGCGTCTTCACGACATGCCCCTGGTGATTGGCCACCGGGCCACTGAGCGCGTTGACGCAGTGCGTGACGACCGAGGTGGCCTCGGCGTTGCCCAGCGTCTCGTACAGCGCCGTGCTGCCGCGCAAATCGGCAAAGAGCACGGTGCGGTCGGAAATACGCGTCATGGACCTTGCGCGCCGTGCTCTTACAGGTTGTCGAGATAGGTGCGCAGCTTGTCCGAGCGGCTGGGGTGCTTCAGTTTTCGGATGGCCTTGGCCTCGATCTGACGGATGCGCTCGCGCGTCACATCGAATTGCTTGCCCACCTCTTCCAGCGTGTGGTCGGTGCTCATCTCGATGCCGAAGCGCATGCGCAGCACCTTGGCTTCGCGCGGCGTCAGGCTGTCGAGGATGTCTTTGACGACATCGCGCAGGCCGGCCTGCATCGCGGCGTCCACCGGGGCCACGTTGTTGGTGTCTTCGATGAAGTCGCCCAGGTGGCTGTCGTCGTCGTCGCCGATCGGCGTTTCCATCGAGATCGGCTCCTTGGCGATCTTCATGATCTTGCGGATCTTGTCTTCCGGAATCTCCATCTTCTCGGCCAACGTCGGGGCATCAGGCTCGTAGCCGAACTCCTGCAGGTGTTGCCTCGAGATGCGGTTCATCTTGTTGATCGTCTCGATCATGTGAACCGGAATGCGGATGGTGCGGGCCTGGTCGGCGATGGACCGCGTGATCGCCTGGCGAATCCACCACGTGGCGTAGGTGCTGAACTTGTAGCCGCGACGGTATTCGAACTTGTCCACCGCCTTCATCAGGCCAATGTTGCCCTCTTGAATGAGGTCGAGGAACTGCAGGCCGCGGTTGGTGTATTTCTTGGCGATGGAAATCACCAGGCGCAGGTTGGCCTCGATCATTTCCTTCTTCGCATCGCGGCTGGCCTTTTCGCCCTCGTTCATCTTCTTGTTGATGCCCTTGAGGTCTTCCAGCGGCACCACGGCACGGCTTTGCAGGTCGGAGAGCTTGGTCTGAAGTTCCTGCACGGCAGGCAGGTTGCGCAGCAGGATGGAGCTGTAGGCCTTGCCGGTGGCGATTTCCTTTTCCGCCCACTTCAGGTTCATGACATTCGGCGGGAAGGTCTTGATGAAGTGGTCTTGCGGCATGCCGCACTTGTCGACCACGATCTTGCGGATCTCGCGCTCGTAGCGGCGCACATCGTCGACCTGGCTGCGCAGGATATGGCACAGCTTCTCGATGGTCTTCACCGTGAAGCGGATGGTCATCAGGTCGTCGCTGATGGCGTACTGGGCCTTGTTGTAGGAAGTGCCTTTGTAGCCCTCCTTCTCGTAGGCCTTGCGCATCATGTCGAAGTGCACGCGCAGCGCCTCGAACTTCTCCAGCGCCTGCTTCTTCAGTTCTTCCAGCTTCTTCGTCAACGCCTTGCTGCCGCCAGCGCCGTCGTCGTCGTCTTCTTCGTCGAACTCGTCGAAGTCTTCTTCGGCGACGTAGTCGTCGGCCTCGTCGCTGCTGATGAAGCCGTCGACGATCTCGCTGATCTGCTGTTCGCCCGCCGCGATGCGGTCGGCCATGGCCAGGATCTCGGCAATGGTCGTCGGGCTGGCGCTGATGGCGAGCATCATGGCCTGCAGGCCACCTTCGATGCGCTTGGCGATCTCGATCTCGCCTTCACGCGTGAGCAGCTCCACCGTGCCCATTTCGCGCATGTACATGCGAACCGGGTCGGTAGTACGGCCGAATTCGCTGTCGACGGTGGACAGCGCAGCTTCGGCGGCTTCTTCGGCCTCTTCTTCCGTGGCCGTGGTGGCGCCGCCACCCGCCACCAGCAGCGTGGCTGCATCGGGTGCCTGCTCGTAGACCGCGATGCCCATGTCATTCAGCATCGAGACGATGGCCTCGAGGATCTCTTCGTTGACCAGCTTCTCGGGCAGGTGGTCGTTGATTTCCTGGTGCGTGAGGAAGCCCCGCGTCTTGCCCATCTTGATGAGCGTCTTCAGCTCCTGTCGGCGCTTGGCGGCTTCTTCTTCGGTGAGGGCGGTTTCTTCCAGGCCGAACTCGCGCATCAGCGCGCGCTCTTTCGCGCGGCTCACCTTCATGCGCAGCGGCTTGGCCTTGACGGCCTTTTCGCCCTCGGCTTCGGCTTCGGGTTCAGCCTCGGTCTCGACTTCAGCTTCCGCTTCCGCTTCGGGTTCG
>JBBSCV010000423.1:0-3237 GCA_038249925.1 Burkholderiales bacterium | reverse complement strand
GTAGGCCAGCCGCTTGATGCTGAAGTTGCCGGTGGCCGTGCTGTTGGCGCCGGCCTGCACCACCTGCACGGGCACGACGACGTTCTGCGTCATGCCCTTGATGGTGAGCTTGCCTGCCACTTCGAACTTGCCCGGGCCGGCGGCCTTGATGGCCGTGCTTTGAAAGCTGGCCTGGGGAAACTTCGGCACGTTCAGCCAGGTGGCCTTGGGCACCTCGGCGTCGAGTTCGGCGCTGCCGAAACGGGCGCTGCCGGTGTCGATGGTGAAGGCCACGCTGCCGTTCTCGGGCTTCTTCGGGTCCAGCGTCACCTGGGCGCTGAACTTGGCGAACTTGCCTTCCACCGGCACGCCCATCTGGCGTGTGGTGAAGGCGATTTCGCTGCCGGCGGCCTGCAGCACCGCAGGCTGGGCCTGGGCCAGTGCGGGCGGCATGACGGCGCCGATGAGTGCCGCGGCCAGGGCCAGGCGGATCAGATGTGTGGACATGGTCAATTCCTCGAGAAAGCAGGCCACATGCGACGAAGCAGGCCGTCACGATCGATGAAATGGTGCTTCAGCGCGCCGGCCACGTGCAGCACCACCACGGCCGCCAGGCCCTTGGCCAGCCAGCCATGCCAGGGCTTCAGCACGTCGGCCAGTTCCCGGCTGACGGGCACGAAATCGGGCAGCGGCAGCACGCCGAAGAGCACGATGGGAAAGCCCGCTGCCGAGCTGTAGGCCCAGCCCAGCAAAGGCACGGCAAAAAACAAGGCATACAGCGCGAGGTGCGCGGCATGCGCGCCGTGTGCCTGCCAGGCGGGCATGGGCGCATCGGCCGGCGGCCGGTGCGTCAGGCGCCACAGCAGCCGCGCGGCAGACAGCGTCAGGATCAGCACGCCGGCCCACTTGTGCCAGTTGTAGAGCTTCAGGCGCTGCGGTGAAAACGGCAGGTCGACCATGTACAAGCCCACGCCGAAGCTGCCGACGATCATCAGTGCCAGCAACCAGTGCAGGGTGATGGCGACGCCGGTGTAGCGGGCCGGCGTGGTGGTCGCGTTCTTCATTCGGGATGAAGTGTCCCGGCAGCGCGGCCCGGCAACGTTCAAGCGCTTTGACGGCGTCAGACTGCCGGCGTGAACAAGGTGGCGGACAGGGCCGCGACTCTCTCTGCGGTCAAGCAGCCGTGGCGGTGACCGAAATCAAGCGTCACCAGCGCTGCGTCCACTGTCATGCGGCCGCTGACGGCGAGCGCCAGGGCTTCTGCCAAGGGCAGCAGATGAAAGCCGGCCACCTCGCCGTCCTGGTTTTGCGGCAGCAGACCCGGCGGCAGCGCCAGGTCGAAGGCATGCAGATCTTCGAGCTGGCGGCCTTCGGCGACGTCGCGGTGCAGGCGCAGCGGGTTCGCGCGCAAATCTGCAGACGAGCGCGCGGCCACGGCGGTCGCCATCAAAGCCGGGCTCAGACCAGCTTCTTCCCAGCCCTCGCGCCGCAGGGCCTCGAGCGGCGTCTGCCCGGCCGGCACGCCGCCGCCGATGAGGTTGTCGAAGAGCCCGGGGTCGGTGGCCTTGTCGGTGGCGCGCTGCGCGATCCACAGGTGCGTGGGGCGACGCGACACATCGGCCACATAACCGTTCGCGTGGGCGCCCAAGGTCAACGAGCCCCAGAAGCGCGCTGCGGCGCGTTCCATCGTGGCCAGCACCTCGAAAGTGTGCGGGTCGAAGAGCGGAAAGGTTTCGTCGCGCCAGGCTCGAACCAGCCCCTGGTCACGCAGCGCGGCGTGCATTTCCGCCAGCGCGGCATTGCGCTCGCTGGCGATGAGGGCGACGCCGTGCCCGTTGACTTCCAGCCAGGCGGGCCACGCGGTCAGCGCCGCCAGATGTGCAACAGCCACCGTGCCCACGGCACGCCCGGACACCGTGAAGGGCACACGAACGGCAGTCGGCACCTCGCTCATGTCCAGCATCGGCCCAGCCCAGCCCAGCCCAGCCCAGACCGGGCTTCAGGCACCAGGGAGTTCGGCGCCCAGCACCAGAACGTGGCCGCCGGGGGCTTGCAGCGTCATCTCGCGCAGACCCCAGGGCTTGTCGGTGGGCGGGTGCAGCACCTGCGCGCCCTGGGCCAGCGCATGGGCATGCAGGCCGTCGATGTCGTGGCCCACATGCAGGCGTGTCTCGCCGCACGATCGAATGGGCTCGGCCTCGAGGGACAGGTGGATGTAGATCGGCTCGCCCCAGCCCTCGGCGCCCTGGCGGCCGGCCTTCACGCGGCCGTGCACGTGCGGCACTTCGCCGTAGAGGAAGTCGACTTCGAAGCCCAGCACGCGCACGAACCAGTCGGCAGCTGCCGCCACGTCGGGCACCGACAACACGGGCTGCGCGCCGTGAATCTGGTGGTGCTTGGCTGGCGTGTCCATGGCTTCACGCGGCCTGCTTCAGCTCGCCGGCACGCCAGCGCTTCATCAGCGCTTCCCACTTCGGCCGCGCCGTGGCCAGGTGGCGGGCCTTCACGTGGCCGTAGCCGCGGATGTCTTCCGGCACGCGCGCGATCTCCGCAGCCAGTGCGCGGTTGCCGGCGTTCAGCGTTTGCAGCACTTCTTCGATGCTGCTGCGGTACTCGGTGATGAGGGCGCGCTCCATGCGGCGCTCTTCACTGCGGCCGAAGACATCCAGCGCGCCGCCACGCAAACCCTTCAGCTTCGCCAGCACGCCGAAGGCCGTGCGAATCCAGGGGCCGAAGGGCTGCTTCACCAGTTCACCGCGCGCGTTGGTCTTGGCAATGCCAGGCGGCGCCAGGTGGTGCACCAACTTGTAGTCGCCTTCGAACATGCCGGCGATCTTGGCCGTGAAGGCCGGGTCGGTGTGCAGACGCGCGACCTCGTACTCGTCCTTGTAGGCCATCAGCTTGAAGAGATAGCGCGCCACGGCTTCGGTCAGCGCGGTGCCGCCGCCAAGCGGCGTCTCGGCCGTGCGCACTTGCTCGACGAAGGCGCGGTATTGCGCGGCGTAGGCGGCGTCCTGGTAGCTGGTGAGAAAGTCCACACGCGTCTTCAGCATCTCGTCCAGACCGGGCTTTTTGACGAACTGGATCACCTGCTGTGCCTTGAACAAGGCCTGCACTGCGGCCAGGTCGTGCGCGCAACGCCGGCCCCATTCGAAGGCGGCCTTGTTGTTGTCGATCTGCACGCCGTTCAGCTCCATCGCGCGCATCAGCGCGGCGTGGCCGAGCGGAACTCGGCCACGCTGCCACGCATAACCCAGC
>JBBSCV010000422.1:0-3237 GCA_038249925.1 Burkholderiales bacterium | reverse complement strand
GCCACGAGCGCTTCGCGAACGCGGAAGCGGTTGCCCTCTTCATTCAGGTCGATCTGCAGCTGCCGGCCGAGCCGGGCGACGTCTTCGCCCAGGCCGGTGGCCTTCAGCAGGCAGCTCCACTGCATGTCGGTGAGCCCCACCACCATCGCGCGTTCGCCGTCACGGGTGACGAAGTCGCAGCCGAAGGCGCCGTAGAGGTTGTTGCCGTAGCGCGCCCGGTCGACGCCGCCCACCTGCGCCTCGGCGATCATGCCCAGGTGGCCGAGCATGGCCAGACCCACGTCCTTCAGCGCCAGCGTCACGAGCTGGCCCTCGGCCGTGCGGTCGCGGTGGCGCAGCGCAGCCAGCATCGCGGTGGCGATCATGTTGCCGGCAATGGCGTCCCAGGCCGGGAAGACATGGTTGGTGGGCTCGCGGCTGGAAGACGGCCCGGTCAGCGCCGGGAAGCCGATCTGCGGGTTGACGGTGTAGTCGACTTCCGAGCCACCGTCGCGCCTGCCCAGCAGGTTGACCATGATGAGGTCGGCGCGGTGCGCGGCCAGCTTCTCGTAGGCCAGCCAGCCGCGCGCCGGAAAGTTGGTGCTGAACAGGCCGGCATCGGCCCCGGGCGCGGTGATCAGCGCTGTCAGCAGTTCCTGGCCGCGCGGCTGGCGGATGTCGACCGCTATCGAGCGTTTGCCCTTGTTCATGCCGGCCCAGAACATCGAGGCGCCGTCGGCCGTGACCGGCCAGCGCGCGTGGTCGAGGCCACCGCCGATGGGGTCGAAGCGGATGACGTCGGCGCCCAGTTGCGCCAGGCTCATGCCACCCAAAGGCGCGGCGACGAAAGCCGAGCCTTCGACGATGCGCAGGCCTTGCAGGATGCCGCCTTTTTGCGTGCCCGTCTGCGTGCCCGTCTGCGTGCCCGTCTGCGTGCCTATCTGCATGCCAGTTTGCGTGCCCATTCAGACGGCCTTCCTGGCACGCAGGCTGGCGATCTGCGCATCGTCGTAGCCCAGCACCTCGCGCAGGATCTCGTCGGTGTGCTCGCCGAGCTTCGGGCCCAGGCTGCGGATGGTGCCCGGCGTTTCCGACAGGCGCGGCACCGGTGCCGGCACGATGATCTGCTCGCCGGTGTCGGGCGCGTCCATCGCCACCAGGTTGCGCCGCGCGTGGAACTGGCGGTCGCCGAAGATGTCGGCAATGTTGTTCAGCGGGCCGGCCGGGGTGTCGGTGGCGTAGCAGCGCTGCAGCACTTCTTCGCGCGTCAAGGCGCCGCACCAGTCGCGCACGATCTCGTTCACGTCGTGCTTGTGGGCCAGGCGCGTGACCTGGTCACCGTAGAAATCGGCCGATGCCAGCTCGGCACGGCCCATGGCGCGCGCCAGGCGCTCGAACAGCAGGTCTGTGGCGCAAGAGATGGCGACCCACTTGCCGTCTTTGGTGGCGAAGTGGCCGTGCGGCACCGCGAAGTCGTTGTGCGACGAGCCCGCGCGTTCGCGCACCACGCCGAACATCGCGTAGGCCGGCGCCAGCTCTTCGGTGCAGCGGAAGACCGATTCGTACAGCGCCGCGTCGACGTACTGGCCTTCACCGGTGCGTTCCTTGTGGCGCAGCGCCATCAGCACGCCCAGGCAACCGAAGAGGCCCGTCATGTAGTCGCCCAGCGTGGTCGAGCCCGGCGTCACCGGCGTGCCCTTGGGCATGCCGGCGAGGTAGGCGATGCCGCCCACGGCGTGCGCCACGCGGGCAAAGCCCGGCCGGTCCTTGTAGGGCCCGGTCTGGCCGTAGCCGGTGACGCGCAGCATCACGAGGCCCGGGTTGATGGCCTTCAGCACGTCCCAGCCCAGGCCCCATTTTTCCAGCGTGCCGGTGCGGAAGTTCTCGCACAGCACGTCGGTCTTGGCGATCAATTGCTTGAACACTTCCGCGCCTTCGGGTGTGCGCAGGTCGATGGTCATCGAACGTTTGTTGCGCCCCTCGCTCAGCCAGGTCAGCGTGTCGCCGCGCTGCGAAGGCGTGCCGAAACGGCGCAGCGCATCGCCACCGTCGGGGTGTTCGAGCTTCAACACGTCGGCGCCGAATTCGCCCAGCAATGTCGCGCAGTAAGGCGCGGCGATGACGGTGGCGATGTCGATGACGCGCAGGCCGTGCAGCGCTGGCTTGGCGGCGTCGACAGCGGCCCGGGCCTGGGCCACGGCATCGACGGCCGCTTGGTTCTCTGCCTGGTTTGCTGCCTGGTTCGCTGCTTGGGTTGGCCCTTGGCTTGAAGCTTGAGTCATGGCAGCTCCTTCAGACGACCCGCTGCCGGCGCAGCCTGCCGATTTCTTCGGCGTGCAGGCCCAGCAGGCCACCCAGCACATCGGCGTTGGCGTCGCCCAAAGCGGGGCCGAGGTGGTCGATGCGCCCTGGCGTGGCCGACAGCCGCGGCACCACGCCGGGCACCACCACTTCGCCCAGGTCACCGGCTGGCACCGAGGCCAGGTTGCCGCGTGCCTGGAAATGTTCGTCGGCAAAGATGTCGGCGATGGAATTCACCTTGCCGGCCGGCACTTCCTCGGCCAGGCACTTTTCCAGTATCGCCGTGCGGTCCTGCGCGCCGACCCATTCGGTGACGATGCGGTTGACCTCTTCGCGCGCCGCCAGGCGCTTGCGCTGGGGGCCGTACATCTCGGCCGATGCCAGCTCGGGCCGGCCCATGGCCACGGCCAGGCGTTCGAACATCTTGTCGGTGGTGCAGGCAATCGCAATCCACTTGCCGTTGCTGCTGCGAAAGTGGCCGTGCGGGCAGGCCACGAAACTGCCCGAGCCTTCACGCTCGCGCACCGTGCCGTGCAGGCCGTAAGCGGCGGCAATTTCTTCCAGCACACGGAACACCGCTTCGTAGATGCCGACATCGATGACCTGGCCGCGCCCGGTGTGCTCGGCATGGCGCAGCGCGATCATCACGCCCACCGCACCGAAGAGGCTGGCGATGTAGTCGCCCAGGGGCACGGTGCCGGGCAGCACCGGTGTTTCACCGGGGTAGCCCGCCAGGTAGTTCAGGCCGCCGAAGGCCTGCGCGATGTGCGCAAAGCCCGAACGGCGGCGGTAGGGCCCAGTCTGGCCGTAGCCGGTGACGCGCAGCATCACGAGCTTGGGGTTCGCCGCATGCAGCACGTCCCAGCCGAGGCCCCAGCTCTCCATCGTGCCGGGGAGAAAGTTCTCCACCAGCACGTCAGACTTGGCCACCAGCTTCAGGAACAGCGCCACGCCTTC
>JBBSCV010000421.1:0-3267 GCA_038249925.1 Burkholderiales bacterium | reverse complement strand
CGACGCGCTGCGAGCACTGGCCACCGCAGCCTGGCCGGGCAACGTGCGCCAGCTGCACAACGTGGTGCAACAGGTGTGCGCGCTGGCCACCGCGCCGCTCATCCCGCTGACGCTGGTGCAGCGCGCCTTGCGCACGCCCGGTGTGCAGGTGCTGAGTTTTGCCGAGGCGCGCCAGCGCTTCGAACGCGACTACCTCGTGGGCCTGCTGAAACTCACCGACGGCCAGGTGTCCGATGCCGCGCGGCTGGCCGAGCGCAACCGCACCGAGTTCTATCGCCTGCTGCAGAAACACGGCCTCACGCCGGGGCGTTTTCGCAGCGATGACGCGGGCGATGAGAGCAGCGGCGACGAGCCCGATTCGGCTGCATCCGGGCCTGTCGCCAGCTAGCGACAAACGCCGTTCGCGCTGGAGTGGCGCGGTTTCGCCTGGGGCGGGAGGCTATGCGCACCCGGCTTGCAGTGGCGACGCCGCAGGGCTTGTCGCTGATCAGCGACGCATTTGCCCTTTCTGGCGTGGACTTTGGCCGTCGAGCTGCGCCAAGTTGTTGATTCACAAGACGAAAGCCGCTGCGGCACGTTGATTGCGCTGAAGGGCCCCGAGGGCGCCTTTTGATGCGTCCGATGGAACGCCGAAGGGATGACCCGCCTTGCCGCCGCCGCGCGACTGCTGAACCTGCTGTGCCTGAGCCTGCTGCTGAGTGCGGCGCCAGCGTGGGCGCAGGTTTCGGCGCAGGTTTCGGCGCAGGCACAGGCACAGGCACGATCACAAGCACAAGCACAAGCAGCGACATTCGGTTTCGACGATGTGGCCGCCATCGCGCAGCGCGAATCGGCCATGCCCTACATCGCGCCTCAGGCCCGCCTGCCCGCCGAACTGGTGGGCCTGGGTTACGACGCCCTGCGCGACATCCGCTACCGGCCCGAGATGGCCATCTGGCGTGACCAGGGCCTGCCCTTCGAGTTGCAGTTCTTCCATCTTGGCGGCGGCCACTTGCTGCCCGTGCTCATCCACGAGGTGCACGAGGGCCGCGCCCGCCTGCTGGGCTACGACGCTGCGGCCTGGGACTTCGGCAGCCACCGCTTCGACCGCAGCGGCTTTGGCAACCTGGGCCATGCCGGCTTTCGCGTCCACCACGCGCTGAACAGCCCAAGCTACAAGGACGAGCTGGTCGTGTTCCTGGGCGCCAGCTACTTCCGTGCCCTGGGGCGCGGTCAGCAGTACGGCCTCTCCGCACGCGGCCTGGCCATCGACACCGTGGGCGGAGCAGCCGGCGAGGAATTTCCGCGCTTCAAGGCCTTCTGGATCGAGCGACCTGCCTCATCCAACATCGCCAACAGCGCCCACGCCACCACGCTGACCATTCACGCGCTGCTGGACAGTCCGCGCGCCACCGCCGCCATGCGCTTCGTGCTGCAGCCGGGCGAGACCACGGTGGTGGATGTGCAGGCCCGGTTCTTCCTGCGCGCGCCAGCCGCCGGCACGGCACCCGTGGCGATGCTGGGCCTGGCCCCGTTGACCAGCATGTACCTGCACGGCGAGAACCAGCCGCAGGCGGCGGACTTCCGCCCCGAAGTGCACGACAGCGACGGCTTGCTCGTTGCGGGCTCCGCCGACCCGGCCGTGCCGAATGCCGCCACCGAGTGGCTGTGGCGCCCGCTCGTGAACCCGCGCCAGCCCCTCGTCAGCAGCTTCACGCTGCAGCGGCTGGAAGGTTTCGGCCTGATGCAACGCGACCGGCGCTTCGCCAGTTATGAAGACCCAGAGGCCCACTACGAACGCCGCCCCAGCGCCTGGGTGCAGCCGCTCGGCGACTGGGGCCCGGGCCGGGTGGTGCTGCTGCAATTGCCCACGCCGAACGAGACCGAAGACAACATCGTGGCCGCCTGGGTGCCGGCCATCCTGCCCGCGCTTGGCCAGCCGCTGGAACTGGCCTACCGCCTGCACTGGCAGGGCGACCAGCCGACGCAGCCGCCCGGCGCCCACACCGTGCAAAGCCGCCGTGGGCGCGGCTGGGCCGCGCTGGAGGCTGCCGAAGTGCAGTACCTCATCGACTTCGACGGCCCCGCGCTGCGCGCACTGCCCCCAGGCGCGCAGGTCACCGCCGTCACCAGCGCCGGCGCTGGCGGCCGCATCACCGAAGCCCGCGCCTACCCGCACCCACAGGGCGGCTGGCGCCTGCAGTTGCGCGCCGTGCGCGACGACCCCGCGCAGCCGCTGGAGCTGCGCGCGCGTCTGCAACTACAGCTGCAGGGCGGCCCGCAAGCCCTCACCGAAACCTGGGCCGCGTTGATTCCCGGTGAACCCACCGACGAACGCGCCCGCATTCCTTCCACCCCCGCGCCGGAGACCCGCCGATGACTTCATCCACGTCTTCCAACCCCACCCGTGCTGCCGGGCTTGCCGCGACACCCACGCCGCAACACCTGGCCCGCGCCGCACAACGCCGCTACACCCACGCTGCTGCACCCGCGTTGCAGCGCGGCTCGATGGTGCCCACGCCGTGGCGCGGCTTCTGGGCCAGCCTGGCCGACCATCTGCAGGGCCGCAGCGCGCCCGCAGCCGAGATGCCCGCGCAGGCGTGGCAGGCCGCCGCCGCGCACCGCCGCCATGCGCTGCTGGCGCTGGTGCTGCTGTGCGCGGCAGGTGCCACCGCACTGCTGCTGCAAAGCCAGCCCGCGGCCCAGGGCGGCATGCTGCGCTGGCTGCAGGTCGGGCTTTTTTCGCTGCTGTTTGCCTGGGTGGCGGCGGGTTGCATCACGGCGGTGATGGGCTACTTCAGCCTGCGCCGTGGCGACCGCCACGGCCTGCGCTACGCCGACGTGGCGCGTCACGCCATCTCGGCCGACGCACGCACGGCGGTCATCATGCCCATCTGCAATGAAAACGTGGGCACGGTCTTCGCGGGGCTCTCGGCCACCGCCGAATCGCTGGTGGCTTCGGGCGGAGCCCGCCTGGTCGAGTTCTACGTGCTCAGCGACACCGCCGACAACACCCTGCGCGCCAGCGAGCGCCAGGCCTGGACGGCGCTGCGCGACCGCTTTGCCGCCACCGGCTTGCGTGTGCACTACCGCTGGCGCGCGCGCCGCACGCAGCGCAAGGCCGGCAACGTGGCCGACTTCTGCCGTCGCTGGGGCCAACGCCACCGCTACATGGTGGTGCTGGACGCCGACAGCGTGATGAGCGGCGAGGCCGTGCTCGGCCTCGTGCGGCTGATGGAAGCCACGCCGCAGGCCGGCATCATTCAATCGGCCCCCATCACCTGCGGG
>JBBSCV010000420.1:0-3269 GCA_038249925.1 Burkholderiales bacterium | reverse complement strand
GGCGCTTTTGCTGCCCAGCCCCGTGTCGGCCAACATCATGTCGATGGCAGCGTGCGCTTCTTCCAGCGTCATCGCCACCACCACGCCCTTGCCGGCAGCCAGGCCGTCGGCCTTGATGACGATGGGCGCGCCGTGCTTGGCGACATGCGCATGCGCCTCGGCCGCGCTGGTGAAGGTGGCGTACAGCGCGGTGGGAATGCCGTGGCGCTGCATGAATTCCTTGGCGTGCGCCTTGCTGCTTTCCAGCTGTGCTGCCGCCTGTGTGGGGCCGAAGATGCGCAGGCCGCGGGCACGGAAGAGATCGACCACACCCGCCGCCAGCGGCGCTTCGGGCCCGACCACGGTCAGCGCGATCTTCTCGGCCACGGCGAAGTCGGCCCACTCGGCCGGCGTGTGCAATGGCAGGTTGTGCAGCGCGGGGTCGAGCGCGGTGCCGCCGTTGCCGGGTGCCACGTAGACACGCTGCACGCGCTCACTCTGCGCCAGCTTCCAGGCCAGCGCATGTTCACGGCCGCCACCGCCGATGACGAGAACCTTCATGCGGCCGTCATTTCGCGAAAGACTCGGCCAGCAACGCGTTGTGGAAGACGTCCTGCACGTCGTCCAGGTCTTCGATGGCGTCCAGCAACTTCTGCATGCGGGTGGCGTCTTCGCCGGTCACGTCCACCGGGTTTTCGGCGCGCCAGGTCACTTCGGCCACCTCGGGCTTCAGGCCGGCGGCTTCCAGGGCAGCCTTCACGGCTTCCAGGTCGTGTGGCGGGCACAGCACTTCCACGGCGCCGTCGTCGTCGGTGATGACGTCGTCGGCGCCTGCTTCCAAGGCCACTTCCATCACCTTGTCCTCGCTCGTGCCGGGTGCAAACACGAGCTGCCCGCAGTGCTTGAACTGAAAGGCCACGCTGCCTTCCGTGCCCATGTTGCCGCCGTGCTTGCTGAAGGCATGGCGCACCTCGGCCACGGTGCGCACCTTGTTGTCGGTCATGCAGTCGACGATGAGGGCCGCGCCGCCGATGCCATAGCCCTCGTAGCGGATTTCTTCGTAGGAAACTCCTTCAAGAGCACCAGTGGCCTTGTCGATGTTGCGCTTGACGGTTTCCACCGGCAGGTTCACCGCCTTGGCCTTTTCCACCGCCAAACGCAAGCGCGGGTTGGCCGACATGTCGCCACCACCCAGCCGGGCAGCGACGGTGATCTCGCGAATCACCCGCGTCCAGGCCTTGCCGCGCTTTTCATCCTGCCGGCCTTTGCGGTGCTGGATGTTGGCCCACTTGGAATGACCAGCCATGAGATGAGTGAACCCTGTAGAACAGCCGGCGATTTTAGCGGGCGGGGCCGCTTCGGTCTGTGGGTTGGCCTGGGCAAGCCGCCTGCGCCTTGCTAAGGTTGTGGGGCGCCACCCACAACCGACGAGCCCCCGATGAACTTCGACATCTTCCTCGACCACGCCTGGGCCGACCACGCCACCCAGCCCGCCGCCGTGGCCGCACGCCTGGCCGAAGGCGTGGCACTGGCACAGACCGACGAACAGGTGGCGCAGCTGGCCTTCCTGGCGCAGCACGTGCACGGCCAGCACCTGGGCCGCTGGGCTGAAGGCCTGGCGTTGCAGCAGCAGCTGGCCGCGCTGCCGCAGTTGCTGCCCGGCGGCAGCACGGCGCAGGCGCTGCAACGCCACGCCACCGTGCTGCAGCTGGCCGGCGGCCTGGCGACGCTGCCGGCCGACACCCCGGCCGCAGAACGCGCGCGCTTCGAAGCCTTGACTGCAGCGGCTCTGGCCTTGTTCGACAGCCCTCGCGCCAGCGTGCTGCTGCAGCTGGCAGAGACCACCTGCGCCACACTCCCCGACACCGACGCCGCCGTGCGCGCGCTCGCCACCAGCGCCAACAACATTGCCGCCGCGCTGCACGACGAGGCCACCCTCAGCCCCGAGCAGCAGGCGCTGATGCTGCAGGCGGCGGCCGTGGCGCGGCGCGCCTGGGCCCGTGCCGGCACCTGGCTGGAGGTGGAACGCGCCGATTACCGCCTGGCGCTTTGCCACGCACGCGCCGGCGACACCACCACGGCGCGCTTGCACGCCGCCGCCTGCCTGACGCTCGTGCAAGCCCAGGGGCAGCAGGCGCAGCGGCAGCCAAACGGACCAGCGAAAGAGCCGGCCGCGCCAGCGCTCGAGCACTTCTTCGGTTGGGAAGCGCTGGCACGCGTCGAGGCTGCCGCCGGCCAGGCCGACGCGCGCGCTGCGGCGGTGGCCCAGGCCGCAACCTGGTTCGCGCAGCTGACCGAGGCCGACCAAGCCTGGTGCAAACCTGCGCTGCAGGCGCTGCAGGCCCCGCAGGCTGCCGCTTAGACTGCCGGCCAGTTCTTCTGCGGAGTGCGCCCATGCCCGACCCCATCCTCGTCGCCCAGCACGGCGAGATTCAGTGCCACCTGCTGCCCGCACTGGCCAACCGCCACGGCCTGATCACCGGCGCCACCGGCACCGGCAAGACCATCACGCTGCAGACGCTGGCCGAGAATTTCAGCAAGATCGGCGTGCCCGTCTTCATGGCCGATGTGAAGGGCGACCTCACCGGCATCAGCCAGCGCGGCGCGCTCAGCGCGAAGGTGGCCGCCATCCTGAAGGAACGCGGCCTGCCCGCCCCCGAGCCGGTGCTGTGCCCGACCACGCTGTGGGACGTGTTCGGCGCCGCCGGCCACCCGGTGCGCGCCACCATCAGCGACATGGGGCCGCTGCTGCTGTCGCGCATGCTGGCGCTGAACGAAACGCAAGCCGGCGTGCTGAACCTGGTGTTCAAGATCTGCGACGACAACGGCCTGCTGATCCTGGACATGAAAGACCTGCGTGCCGCGCTGCAGTACGTGGGCGAAAACGCCAAGGCCTTCACCACCGAGTACGGCAACATCAGCGCGGCCAGCGTGGGCGCCATCCAGCGCGGTTTGCTGCAGATCGAGGAACAGGGCGGCGACAAGTTCTTCGGCGAGCCGATGCTCGACATCAGCGACTTCATGCAGACCGACAACGGCCTGGGCGTCATCAACATCCTGGCCGCCGACCAACTGATGAACTCGCCGCGCCTGTACGCCACCTTCCTGCTGTGGATGCTTTCAGAGCTCTTCGAGCTCCTTCCCGAAGTGGGCGACCTCGACAAGCCCAAGCTGGTGTTCTTCTTCGACGAAGCCCACCTGCTGTTCAAGGACGCGCCGGCGGCGCTGACAGAACGCATCGAACTGGTGGTGCGCCTGGTGCGCAGCAAGGGCGTGGGCGTGTATTTCGT
>JBBSCV010000419.1:0-3319 GCA_038249925.1 Burkholderiales bacterium | reverse complement strand
GACTTGATGCAAAGCCTGCTGAACCACCCCAGCCTGATGGACTGCCGGCGCATGTTCCTGCGCGACTACGCGGTGTGGATCAACATCGGCGTGCACGACTTCGAGAAGAAGGGCGAGCAGCGCGTGCTGATCAACGTCGACCTCTACATCCCGCTGGCACAGTCGACCCCCACGCGCGACAAGCTGGACGAAGTGGTCGATTACGACTTCATCCGCCGCTCGGTGATGGAACGCGTCTCCAAGGGCCACATCCACCTGCAGGAAACGCTGGCCGACGATGTGCTGGCGCTGATGCTGGCCCACCCGCGCGTGCGCGCCGCGATGGTCTCCACCGCCAAGCCCGACGTCTACCCCGACTGCGACGCGGTCGGCGTGGAAGTCTTCGGCATGAAGGAAGCTTGAGATGAATTCCCCACTCGATTTCCACCCCGTCAAGAAGGCGGCGGTGACGATGCAGAAGCTCGGCAAGCGCCTGCACCGGCAAGTCGGCCAGGCCATCGTCGACTTCAACATGATCGAGGCCGGCGACAAGGTGATGGTGTGCCTGAGTGGCGGCAAGGACAGCTACGCGATGCTCGACATCCTGCTGAGCCTGCGCGAACGGGCGCCCATCGACTTCGACATCATCGCCGTCAACCTCGACCAGAAGCAGCCGGGCTTCCCCGAGCACGTGCTGCCCGACTACCTGACCCGGCTGGGCGTGCCCTTCCACATCGAGAACCAGGACACCTACAGCATCGTCAAGCGGCTGGTGCCCGAGGGCCAGACCATGTGCAGCCTGTGCAGCCGGCTGCGCCGCGGCATCCTCTACCGCGTGGCGGGTGAGCTGGGTGCCACCAAGATTGCGCTGGGCCACCACCGCGACGACATGGTGGTGACGATGATGATGAACATGTTCTTCGGCGGCCGGCTGAAGGGCATGCCGGCCAAGCTGGTCAGCGACGACGGCAAGAACACCGTCATCCGCCCGCTGGCCTATGTCGCCGAGACCGACCTGGAAAAGTGGGCCGTGCACCGCGCCTTTCCCATCATTCCGTGCACGCTGTGCGGCAGCCAGAACGACCTGCAGCGTGTCGTGGTGAAGAAGATGGTTCGCGAATGGGAACGCCAGTACCCCGGCCGCACCGACAACATGCTGCGTGCGATGGCGCACGTGGTGCCCTCGCACCTGATGGACCGGAACCTCTTCCCGTTCACGACGATCAGACCCACAGGCGTGGCCAGCGCTGGGGGCGACATTGCATTCGACGAAGAGCCCTGCGTCCCGGTGGCCGCGCCGAACCGGGTGCAACTTCACCTGGCACGGGAAGACGATCTGGAGGACTGAAACATGCTTGCAAATACAAGACTCGCCACGCGGCGCCTGATGTTGGGCGGCCTGGTGCTGGGTGCCGCGCTGCTGACAGGCTGCGCGGCAATGCGCAGCGTCAGCAGCGAGGTGTCGAGCTTCGGTGAATGGCCGGACGGCCGCAGCGGCGGCAGCTACGCTTTCGAGCGACTGCCTTCGCAACAGGCCCAGGCGAGCGAGACCGAGATGCTGGAGAACGCCGCGCGCCCGGCGCTCGCGAAGGCCGGCTTCACGCCGGCGGCCGCGGGCCAGCAACCCGACGTGCTGGTGCAGGTGGGCGCCCGCGACAGCCGCTTCGTGACGAGCCCCTGGGACGACCCGCTGTGGTGGCGCGGCGGCTTCGGCTATTGGCGCCACGGGCCCTGGATGTCGCCACGCTGGAACCTGAGCATGCGTCACGAATTCCCGCGTTACGAAAGCCAGGTGGCGCTGCTGCTGCGCGACCGTGCCAGCGGCAAGCCGCTGTATGAGACACGCGCTGCGACCGAGACCGGCAGCCGCGCCGACGCCGCGCTGTACGGCGCGCTGTTCCAGGCCTCGATGATGGACTTTCCGCGCCTGGGCATGAACCCGCGCCGCGTGGTGGTGGAACTGCCGTCCTCGCCTTGAAGGCGGCTGCGCTCAGGCGCAGGCGCTCTCGCTGATCAGCCCGGCCTGCAGGACATCGGCCACCCACGCCGCTGCGGCAAACAGGCGGGCGTCGTCACCGGGCCGCGCTACCAGTTGCAGACCCAACGGTAGCCCGGCCGGGTCCAGCCCACCCGGCACGGTGATGCAGGGGCAGCCCAGCAGCTGCCAGGGGCGGTTGAACATCGGGTCGCCGGTGTACTTCAGGCTGTGTGGCGCGGCGCCGGGTGCAGCCGGTGTCAGCAGCACGTCGGCGCGGCCAAAGAGTTCATCCAGGCGGCCCAGCGCGTCCCGGGTGGCTTGCAGGGCTGACTGATAAGCAGCCGGCGGCATCGTCGCACCTTCGTCCAGCAGCGTGCGCAGGTCGGCTGGCAGCTGCCGGCGGCGGTACTGGTGCTCGGGCGCGAGCGCGCGTGCTGTCTCGAAAACCTGCACGGTGCGCTGGGCGTCGAAGAGTGCATCAAAACCCGCCGGCCATGCCGCCAGCTGCACCGGCGCACCGGCTGCAGACAGCCGCGCGGCGGCGTCTTCCACCATCGCCACCATGGCCGGCGACAGCGCCGCAGCGCGCGAGGTCAAGGCCACGGCCAGGCGCGGCGGCGCGTCGTGCGCAGGTGCGCTGACAGCGGAAAGCCGGGTGCCGAAGCAGCCCAGAACGCCAGCCAGCAGCGCTGCGTCTTGCACGCGGCGCGCAAACACGCCGACCTCGTCCAGGGTGTCGGAATTCGGTTTCGTGCCTGCCCGGGGCAGCAAGCGCGGCGACGGCTTGTAGCCGACGATGCCGCAGAAGGCGGCAGGGCGGATGACCGACCCCGCCGTCTGCGTGCCCAGCGCCAGCGGTACCGCGCCCACGGCCACGGCCGCCGCCGAGCCGCTGGAAGAACCGCCCGGCGTGTGCCGTGCATCGTGCGGGTTGCGCGTGGCGCAGGGGCTCATGTTGGCGAAGGCCGTGCAGGCCGTCTTGCCCAGCACCCAGGCGCCCGCGTCGCGCGCCAGCGCCACCACGGCGGCGTCGGCTTTCGGCACATGCCCGGCGTAGATGGCCGAACCGTAGGCCGTGGCCATGCCGGCGGTGTCGATGTTGTCCTTCACGCCCAGCGGCAGGCCGTGCAGGGCGCCAGGCGCAGCACCCTTGGCCCAGGCCTGGTCCAGCGCACGCGCCTCACGGCGTGCAGCAGCCGCGTCCAGCGTGGCCCAGGCTTGCAGGCGCGGCTCCAGAGCGTGGCACCGCTCCAGCAGCGCCATGGCCAGGGTCTCGGCCTTCAGTTCACCTGTGGCCATGGCATGGACAAGCGCGGCGGCGCTCAGCTGGTGCAGCGGCTTGTTCATGCAACGGGTGTCAGG
>JBBSCV010000418.1:0-3354 GCA_038249925.1 Burkholderiales bacterium | reverse complement strand
TGGCGCGCGAGATTCACCGCGACTACCAGATCAAGATCATCGAGCCGCTGAAGCCGCGCTGCGAGTACCTGGCCACCGAGTTGCCGAACGACGTGCTGGTGCTGCACGGCGACAGCACCGACGAAGACCTGCTGGGCGACGAGAACGTCGACCAGATGGACCTCTTCATCGCGCTGACCAGCGACGACGAAGACAACATCATGAGCTGCCTGCTCGCCAAGCGCCTGGGCGCGCGGCGCGTGCTGGCCGTCATCAACCGCCGTGCCTATGCCGACCTGGTGCAGGGCACCGCCATCGACATCGCCATCTCGCCCAGCCACGCCGTGCTCGGTGAACTTCTGGCCTATGTGCGGCGCGGCGACGTCGAGGCCGTGCACAGCCTGCGCCGCGGTGCGGCCGAGGCGCTGGAGGCCATCGTGCGCGGCGACCGCAAGACCTGCCGCTTCGCCGGCCGCCGCATCGACGAGGTGGGCCTGCCCAAGGGCGCCACCGTGGGCGCCATCGTGCGCGGCCTGCACCGGCTCGACGGCAGCGAAGCCGGCGCTGACGCCAAGCCCGAGGTCATCATCGCCCACCACGACACCGTGGTCATGTCCAACGACCACGTCATCATCTTCGTGCCGCGCAAACGCATGGTGCGCGAGGTGGAAAAGCTGTTCCAGGTCAGCCCGACCTTCCTCTTCTAGACGCTGCCGCATCCATGGGTTTGCTTGCCGTTGCCGCGCTGGTTGGGCGCATGGTGCTGCTGTTCGCGCTGCTGTTGCTGGTGCCGCTGGCCTTTTCTGTGGCGCAGCACGACAACGCCGAACGCGCGTTCATCACCGCCACCGTGATCACGGCAATTTGCGGTGTCTTGCTCAGCCTGCTGACACGCCGTTTCCGGCGTGAACTGCAGCCGCGCGACGGCTTCCTGCTGGTGGGCATGACCTGGGCCGTGCTGCCGCTCTTCGGCGCGCTGCCGCTGTGGCTTGCGCTGCCGGGCCTGAGCGTGACCGACGCCTACTTCGAGGCCACCTCGGCCTTCACCGCCACGGGCGCCACCGTGCTCAGCGGGCTGGAAGGCCTGCCGCTGTCGGTGAACGTCTGGCGTTGTTTCATGCAGTGGGTGGGCGGCCTGGGCATCATCGTGCTGGCCGTGGCCATCCTGCCGCTGCTGGGCGTGGGCGGCAGCCAGCTCTTCAAGGCCGAGGTGGCCGGTCCGATGAAGGACCAGAAGCTCACGCCGCGCATCGCCGACACCGCGCGCGTCATCTGGGGTGCCTACGTGCTGATCAGCGTGGCCTGCTTCCTGGCCTACCGCGCTGCCGGCATGGGCTGGGCCGATGCCTTCATGCACATGAGCAGCACCGTCAGCCTGGGCGGCTTTTCTTCCTATGACGCCAGCCTGGGCCACTTCGACTCGCCGCTGATCGAGGCCGTGGCCATCGTCTTCATGCTGCTGTCGGGCGTGCCCCTGCTGCTGTACTTCGTGATCTGGCGTTCACGGTCGGTGGCCGTTCTGTGGCGCAACCTCGAGGTGCGGTCGTTCTACCTGGTGCTGGCCGGCAGCACGCTGCTCATTGCCGTCTACCTGGTGGCCAACGACGCCTTCGCCAGCCCCTGGGAAGCCCTGCGCCATGCGGCCTTTCACGTCGTCAGCATTGCCACCACCACGGGTTACGCGTCTTACGACTACGCGCAGTGGCCGCTCTTCGCGCCGCTGCTGATGATCTTGCTGGGCTGCTTCGCCACCTGCGCGGGCAGCACCGGCGGCGGCATCAAGATGGTTCGCTTGTTGCTGATGATGAAGCAGGCGCGGCGCGAAATGGTGCGCATCGTGCACCCGAATGTCGTCAACCCCGTGGTGCTGGGCGGCCAGGCCGTCAGCGACCGCGTAATGCAGAGCGTCATCGCCTACATGATGGTCTACGGCGGCTCGCTGGTGGTGCTGACCATGTTGCTGCTGTTCAGCGGGCTGGACGTAGTGACCGCCTTCACCGCCGTGGTGGCCTGCGTCAACAACATCGGCCCCGGCCTGGGCGAGGTCGGGCCGTCGGTGAACTACAGCGGGCTGACGGGCGTTCAGACGTGGGTCTGCACCTTCGCCATGCTGCTGGGCCGGCTGGAACTGCTGAGCGTGGTGGTACTGTTCACGCCGGCCTTCTGGCGGCGCTGATATCACAATGTGCCGCCTGCATTCGTTGCTTGCAGTCTGTCCCTTGCCGCACCCTGCCGCCCACCGCCATGCCCGCACACTTTGACGACGACGACGAGCCCGACGACGAGCGCGCCGAGCTCATCGAGCAACTGCTGCGCACCTCGGCGCGCTGGCTGCTCGAAGACCCCGACCCGCAGGCCTACATCGAACGCCTCGTCCTGCAGGGCCCGCGCCTGTTCGGCGCGTTGCTGGATGATCCTTCGGCGCCTTCCGCCCCTGGCAAAGTGCTGCAGCAGCAGTTCTTCCGCAGCTTCGGCTGGGCCATCGCCTCGGTGATGCCGCTGCCCACGCAGGGTTTCGTCGCGCGCAAGCTGCCGCTGCCGGGGCGCGACGAGCCGTGTCTGTGCAAGTCCGGGCGCAAGTTCAAGCACTGCTGTGCGCCGGTCTACGAAGGTGTGCCGGCCTTCGACCCCGAGCAGCTCGGCGCCTTCATGGTGCTGACGATGCCGCGCAAGGCCTGGGCCGGTCTTCCGGCCACACGGGTGTCGCCGCACAGCGTCTTGATGGCGGCCATGACCCTGCGCGACGAAGGCGAAGACCGTGCCGCCCTGGCCATGCTGGAGCCCTGGGCCCGCCAGCCGGCGCCGTGGCCTGCGACGAGGGCGCCGCTGCTGGACCTGCTGTGCGACACCTACCTCGACGAAGGCCACCCCGTCAAGCGGCGCAAACTGGCGCAGGCCATGGTGGACAAGGGCGAGGTGCCCGTGCGTTCAGCCGGTTGGCGCCGCCTGAGCATGATGGCTTCAGACGCTGGTGACAGCGACGGCGCGCGCCATGCCTTCGAGATGGCCCAGCGCCTGACGCCCGACGAGCCCGACGTGGCGCTGCTGGAGGTGACCACGCTCCTGGGCAGCCACCAGCGCGAACGCGCGGCCGAGCGCGCTGCCTTCCATGCGCGGCGCCTGGCGCGCCTGCCGCAAGCGGCAGCGCTGGCCGACGAGATAGAGATGCTGGAAGCCTTCGGCCGCGGCGAGTTCCCGCCCATTCCAGGGCTGGACGACGACGGCCTCGAAGACGACGAGGACGACAGCGACTTCCTGGAGGCCCTGGGCGCACACCCTGAAGCGCGCGGCTTGGCCGCCTTGCTGCAGCCCGATTCCCCCTTCCAGCAAATGCAGCGCTGGGCCGAAGCCCTGCCAGCGCCGCAGCTGCGTTTG
>JBBSCV010000417.1:0-3362 GCA_038249925.1 Burkholderiales bacterium | reverse complement strand
GAAGTGCTGCAGCCCGACCGTCAGCGTGCGGCGCGCCACCGTCTGCCTGACGGTGTCTGCATGCAGTGCAAGCTGGTTGCGCACCGCCGTCCTGACGAGGTCGGAGCGGTTCGAATAGAAGCCCTCCTGCACGAGCAGGTCAACCTGACCCAGGTCCACCACGCCGACGTTCACCGTCATCTTCTCGGTGTCGCCGCCGCGCTGCCGCTCGAGCCCCGTCATGTTCGCCATAACTTCCTAATGGATTCCATATGGATTCCAATTGGAACACATTTTGAGAAACAGCATTCCAGTGGAAGACGCGCCTCAGCTGCGCGGAACACTGTTCCGCCGCCTTCACCGCTTGCTGTCCTACGGCAGCTTGCGGCCAAGTCCGTGCCGCAGTTGCCGGGCCATGCCTCAGAGTGAAGCCGATTCAACCAACGCTATGAGGCAAATCGTGGGCAAATACTTTCTGGCTTGGCTTCTGGGTGTACCGGGCCTCGTGCTGGTGCTTCTGTACTTCTTTTTCCGTTGAAGGGCGCCGCAATGTCTACCCAATCGACCGACTCGACCCCCCTGCCCGGCTCGCCGCAGGCCCAGCGCGACGCGCTGATCGAATCCGAAAGGGCCGCCCATGAGCAGCAGCCCCGCAACTTCAAGGAAGATGCCTTGACCGACAAGATCGTCAGCGTGGAGCCGGATGGCACCGGCCCCACCTCGACGCAGACTTTCGACACCGCTGTGGATCGGCGCGCCGGCTCGGGCGACAGCAAGCGGTGAGCGGTGGTGGGCGGTAGTAAGCGGCGGTGAGCGGCGGCGAGCGGCGGTGAGCGGGCAACCCACTTGAATACTTCCCGTGTGGTCAGCGCGGGCAGTGCCGTCCTGGCGGTTGCCCTGCTGGCCGCATGCGGCGAACATTCTCAGTTGCGTGTCAACAGCGACGTCGGCCCCACACCGCAGCTCGTGCAGCCGGTGAGGACGTTGATTCCCACGGTGAACATCGCCCCGGCCGTGCGCTGGCCCGAAGGCCAGACACCCGTGGCCGCTGCGGGCATGCGGGTGACAGCCTTTGCCGCGGGCCTGGATCACCCGCGGTGGCTGTACGTGTTGCCCAACGGCGATGTGCTGGTGGCAGAAACGAATGCACCGCCGCGGGCAGAAGATGCCACGGGCATCAAGGGCTGGGTCATGAAGCTCGTGATGAAGCGCGCCGGCGCCGGCGTACCCAGCGCCAACCGCATCACGCTGCTGCGCGATGCCGACGGCGACGGCAAACCCGAAGTGCGCACCGTTTTCCTGTCTGGCCTGAATTCACCCTTCGGCATGGCGCTGGTGGGCGAACGCTTCTATGTCGCCAATACCGACGCGGTGCTCGAATTCAATTACACGGCCGGCGACACGCAATTGAACGGCCCGGGCCGGCAACTCGCTGCATTGCCAGCGGGCCCCATCAACCACCACTGGACGAAAGGGCTGGTGGCCAGCCCCGATGGCACCAAGCTGTACGCCACGGTCGGCAGCAACAGCAACGTCGCCGAGAACGGCATACCGGCCGAAGAAGGCCGCGCCGCCATCTGGGAGATCGACCGCGCCAGCGGCAGCATGCGGCTGTACGCCGGTGGCCTGCGCAACCCCGTGGGCATGGCCTGGATGCCAGCGGCCGGTACCGCCGCGGCGGGTTCAGCACCTGCCGGTTCAGCATCCGGCAACGCTCCATCCGCCAGCCCCGCGCCCACCTTGTGGACGGTGGTGAACGAGCGCGACGAGATCGGCAGCGATCTGGTGCCCGACTACTTGACCTCGGTGCGCGATGGCGGCTTCTACGGCTGGCCCTACAGCTGGTACGGCACCCACGTGGACGAGCGCGTGCAGCCGCCCAACCCGGAACGCGTGGCGCAGGCACTGGTGCCCGACTACGCCCTGGGCGCGCACGTGGCTGCGCTGGGTCTGGCGGCTTCTGACAACAGTGCCTTGGCCGGCAAGCTGTCCGGCGCGAACACCAGCGCCACGACGGGTGTCTTCATCGGCCTGCACGGCTCGTGGAACAGGCGGCCGTTGGCGGGCTACAAGGTCATCTACGTGCCTTTCGTGGCCGGCATGCCGAACGGACTACCCGTGGATGTGCTGACCGGCTTCGTCAGCCCGCAGGGCGACGCCTGGGGTCGCCCGGTGGGCGTGGCGCTGGACCGCAGCGGCGCTTTGCTGGTGGCCGACGACGTGGGCAATGTCGTCTGGCGCGTCACGCCGCGCTGAAATCGGTGGTCGAGCGCCGGTTTCTCCGGCACGCATCTCTTTCAATGCCAGTGCACAGGCATTCGCGACGACTTCCCAGCTGTTCAAACGCGCGCGCCGCAAGCCGGCGCGCCTGCGCAGTGCACGCGCCGCTGCGTCTTCATCCAGCAGGGCATTGCAGGCCTGCAAGAAGCCCTGCAGACCCGTGGCGGTGTGAACGCCATGGCGCTGACGGCCTTGCAGTTCGCACAGCGGTGGTGCCACCACAGGCAGCCCGGCGGCGAGCGCCTCGCCGACCTTCAGCGGGTTGGCGTGGCGCGTGGCGGCGCACAGGCGCCAAGGCAGAAGCGCGATCTGCCAACGCGCCATCAGCGCTGGCAAAACTGTGTAAGGCTGCGCGCCCAGCCAATGAATGTTGGCCCGCTGCGGCAGCGCAGCCGCCGCCACTTTCAGCACCGGCCCGACGATGACGAATTGCCAATGCGGCCGCGCGTCGGCCAGGGCGGCCAGCAGTTCGAAGTCCATGCGTTCGTCCACCGCACCGACGTAGCCCAGTTGCGGCCCGCCAGCCACAGCGGGCAGCAGCGCGGCTTCCCGCGCAGCCCAGCCCGGTACGGCACGGCGCCGCGCAAAGGTGCGCAGGTCGACGCCATTGGGCAGCAGCTTCAGCCGGTCACCGGCCGCTGCTGCGCGCGAGCGCGCCAACGCAGGGCCGGCGGCCAGCACCAGGTCGGCAGCAGCGAGCAATTCGCACTCCAGGCCGGCCAGTTCGGCGGGGGCACCGAGAAAGGCGCCGATGTCGTCGACACAGTCGAAGACCACGTGCGCCGGCCGCAACGACCGCGCAAGCGGCCAGGCCAGTGGCGTCGACAACCACACCGTGGGTTGTGTGACGCCTTGTGCCAGCAGTCTGGGCGCCAGCAAGGCTTGCAGCCAGGTCTGCCGGCACGCTTGCAGACACGATTGGAGGCACGTTTCCAGGCAACCCTGCGGCATGGCGCAGAAGCCGTCTGCAGCACCGGGTGTGTGCGGCACCCACACTTCGATGTGCGGCCCGTGCGGCGTGACATCCAGCCGCGCTGTCGGTGCAGGCAACGGTTCTTCCACGACGATGACCCGCCAGCCTTCCCTGCCCTGGGCCAGCCGCT
>JBBSCV010000416.1:0-3367 GCA_038249925.1 Burkholderiales bacterium | reverse complement strand
GACGAAGGTGCGCGCCTTCATCGGGATGGGCGGGAACAGCGGCATGATGATGCGGTCGGGAAACAGCATGCCGAAGGCCAGCAGCAGCGCAAACAGCCCGCCAGACGCACCCACCGTCGGCACGCGCGAGCCGCTGATGGCAGTGATGGCGAGTTGCGTCAACGCTGCGGCCAGCACGCCGGCCAGCAGGAAGGTGGCGTAGCGCTTCGGGCCCCACAGACGTTCGAGCTCGGCGCCGAACATCCACAGGCCCAGCATGTTGAAGAAGAGATGAAACACGCCACCGTGCAGGAAGGCGTAGGTGACCGGCTGCCAAGGCATGAAGTTGCCGCTGGCCAGCGGGAAGAGCGCAAACAGACCCTCCAGGAACACGATCTGCTGCAGGCAGAAGATGGCCGTGCAGGCCAACATCAGGTTCTTGGTCAGGGCTGGAATGGGCGGCATGCGGCAGTGTGGATAAAAGGGCCGCTGTGTGCCCATTTGGTGCCCCCGGCCAGACTCGAACTGGCACACCTTGCGGCGGCGGATTTTGAATCCGCTACGTCTACCGATTCCGTCACGGGGGCGCGGCACTTCGGGGCATGCCCGCAGCGGTGGCGATTATCACACGCGGCTTTTTGCGCTTGTGCAGGCGAAGGGCCCGGCCCCAGGCGGCACGCGCAATGGCTTCGTGCAGCACCCGCAATGGCTTGGTGCGGCACGCGCCATGGCATCCACTGCGACAATCGCGGCCCGTGTTGCAGGAGCCCACCATGACCGCACCGGCCCCCCCGGTCTACAAGACGCTGGAAGACGCCATCGGCGGCACGCCGCTGGTGGCGCTGCAACGCCTGCCCGGGGCCGCCGGCGCCGCGCGCGGCAACGTGGTGCTGGGCAAGCTGGAGGGCAACAACCCCGCCGGCAGCGTGAAAGACCGCCCGGCCATCAGCATGATCAAGCGCGCCGAGGAACGCGGTGACATCCGCCCCGGCGACACCCTGATCGAAGCCACCAGCGGCAACACCGGCATCGCGCTGGCCATGGCCGCGGCGATTCGTGGCTACAGGATGATCTTGATCATGCCGGAGGACCTGTCCATCGAGCGCGCGCAGACCATGAAGGCGTTCGGCGCCGAGCTCATCCTCACCCCGCGCAGCGGTGGCATGGAATACGCGCGAGACCTCGCCGCGCAGATGCAGACCGATGGCAAGGGCCGGGTGCTGGACCAGTTTGCCAACGCCGACAACCCGCGCGTGCATTACGAGACCACCGGCCCCGAGGTCTGGGCCGACACCGCCGGCCGCGTGACGCATTTCATCAGCGCCATGGGCACCACCGGCACCATCACCGGTGTCTCGCGTTACCTCAAGCATCAGAACCCGGCGGTGCAGATCATCGGTGCCCAGCCCAGCGAGGGCAGCCGCATCCCCGGCATTCGCAAGTGGCCCGAGGCCTACATGCCCAAGATCTACGACGCCAGCCACGTGGATGAACTGGTGCTGGTGAGCCAGGCCGACGCCGAGGAGATGGCGCGCCGCATGGCGCGCGAAGAAGGCCTGTTCGCCGGCATCAGCGCGGCAGGTGCCTGCTGGGTGGCGCTGCAGGTGGCCCAGCGGGTGGAAAACGCCACCATCGTCTTCATCGTCTGCGACCGCGGCGACCGCTACTTGTCGACGGGTGTGTTCCCGGCCTGACCGCCGCCTGACCGCCGCCTGACCGCAAACTGACCATGGACGCGAAGTTCTGCCTGCAATGCGGCACAGCGCTGGCACTGCTGACCCAGGAAGAAGACGGCGGCCCCAAGGCGCGCCTGCGTTGCCCTGCGTGCGGCTGGACGCACTGGAACAACCCCACGCCGGTGCTGGCCGCCATCGTCGAATGCACCGATCAGGACGGCCGTGTGCTGCTGGCGCGCAACGCCGCCTGGAGCGGCCGCATGTTCGCGCTGATCACCGGCTTCATGGAGGCGGGCGAGACGCCTGAAGAGGGCATCACGCGCGAGGTGATGGAAGAGACCTCGTTGCACGTCAGCCGACTCGCGCTGGTGGGTGTCTATGACTTTCAGCGCATGAACCAGGTCATCATTGCGTATCACGCGTTGGCGCACGGCGAGGTGCGCCTTTCACCCGAGCTCGCAGAGTACAAGCTCTATGCGCCGCAAGACCTGCGCTGCTGGCGTGCCGGCACCGGCTATGCGCTGGCCGACTGGCTGCGCGGCCGCGGCATCACACCGCAGTTCATCGAACTCCCACCCAAGAACTGAGCACCATGGACACCATCAAGGAACTCGACACCCGCGGGCTGAATTGCCCACTGCCCATCCTCAAGACCAAGAAGGCGCTGGCTGACATGGCCAGCGGCGAAGTGCTGCGTGTGGTGAGTACCGACCCGGGCTCGACACGCGACTTCCAGGCCTTCGCGCGGCAAACCGGCAACGAGCTGGTGGAACAGAAGAGCGAGGGTGATCTCTTCGTGCACTTGCTGCGGCGCCGTTGAAGCCCGCTGGGCTCTTCAGAGATCGAGGCGCTTCAAGTAGCTGCGGAAGTCCGGCCCCAAGAGCGGGTGCGCCAGCGCGAGTTCGACGTTGGCTTCCAGGAAACCTTCCTTGCTGCCGCAGTCGTAGCGTTTGCCTTCGTAGCGGTAGGCAAACACCTTCTCGCGCCGCAACAGAGACGCAATGCCGTCGGTGAGCTGAATTTCGCCGCCAACGCCGCGGGGTTGGCTTGCTATCTCGTGGAAGACGCCTGGCGTCAGGATGTAGCGGCCGGCCACGCCCAGGCGTGACGGTGCATCTTCGGGCGCCGGCTTCTCGACGATGCGGGTCACGTCGATCACGCGGTCGTTCACCGCCGTGCCGTCGACGATGCCGTAACGCCGCGTGTGTTCTGCGGGCACCTCTTGCACCGCCAGGATGGATGCGCGCCATTCCTGGAATTGCTCGACCATCTGCGAAAGCACCGGCGGCGAACCCACCATCAGGTCGTCGGCCAGCAGCACCGCGAAGGGCTGGTTGCCCACCAGGCGCTGGCCGCACAGCACGGCATGGCCCAGGCCGAGAGCCTGCGCCTGGCGCACGTAGATGCATTCCATGTCGTCGGGCTTGACGCTGCGCACCACTTCCAGCAGTTCGTCCTTGCCCGCCTTCTCCAGCGCCACCTCCAGCTCGAACGTCATGTCGAAGTGGTCCTCGATGGGCCGCTTGTGGCGGCCGGTGACGAAGATCATCTCGCGCACGCCGGCCGCGTAGGCTTCCTCCACCGCGTACTGGATCAGCGGCTTGTCCACCACCGGCAGCATCTCCTTGGGCTGCGCCTTGGTGGCCGGCAGAAAACGGGTGCCGAGGCCGGCGACGGGGAAGATGGCTTTCGAGACGATCATGCGTGGCCTG
>JBBSCV010000415.1:0-3367 GCA_038249925.1 Burkholderiales bacterium | reverse complement strand
CTGCAGCGCGGTGTACTCGGCCACCGTCAGGCCGCCCGACACCAGCGCCGCCAGCGCAGCGCCCCGCGCCTGGCCCAGCAGCAGCGTGCTCTGCGGGTTGACGTTGACGAAGACGATTTCTGCGCAGGCGCAATCGGGGGTGTAGCGCTGCACCACTTCCTGCACGCCTTCGAAAATGATCTTCAGCCGGCCGGGCAGGTCGCCGCGCGGGGCTTCCAGCGTGCTGATGGTGCCGCTGGCCACGTAGAGGAGTCGCGGGCCATCGGCTTCGATGACGCCGAAGCCGGTGCGTTGTAGGCCGGGGTCTATGCCTAGGATGCGCATTACGTTTTTTGTTGCTCTTTTCTTGAGGGTTGCGGGTGGATCGTTGGTTGGGCTTGGGTCGTTGTCAGGGGGTGGTTTTTCGATCGGGCCCGGTTCGTTGGCCGGGGTTTCGGCCCGGCCAACGGTGCCGGCAACCCAAGAGCCCGCCGACAGCGCCCGAACAACCCACCAAGCCCACCAAGCCCACCAAGCCCAAAGCGCCCACAGCCCCAGAGCCACGCCTAAAGCTCAAAGTACCACCGCACCGAATGAAAAAACACCGGTGCCGCAAAACACAGCGGCGCCACGCGATCGAGCAGCCCCACTGCCCCAGTCACGCTGGCCGTGTTGCCCCAGTACCGCACCCCCGCGTCCTTCTTCAAAGCCTTCATCACGAGATCGCCCAAGGTCCCGGCGCCACCGGCAATGAAGCCCATCGCCAGCGCCTGCCCGGCCTGGAATGGCGTCGTCCAAAACAACAGCGCCCCCACCACGCCCGCCGCCAGCGCGCCCGCGAACCATGCCCGGTAGCTGAAGGAACGGTCGATGTGCCGCGCCACCGGCCGGCGCCGCAGCCAGCGGCTGAAGGCCTCTTGCGCCAACTGCGCCACCACCGCCACCACCACCAGGAAAAACAGCAGGAATGCGCCACGACCTTCGTAACCCGGAAAGTTCAGCAGCAGCAGCGCCGGCGCATGGCTCAGGCCATACACGCAGACCATGATGCCCCACTGGATCTTCGCGTTGCGCTCCAGAAAGCGCTGCGGGTCGCCCGCCAGTGCACTGGCCACCGGAATGGCCAGAAATACATACACCGGAATGAACACCGTGAAGAGGTCGAAGAAGCGGCCGCCGGCCATCACGTACTGCAACGGCAGCACCGCAAAGAATGCCAGCAGCAGGCTGCGGTGGTCGGCCCGGCGCGTGTGCATCAAGGTGATGAATTCGCGCAGCGCGAAGAAACTGAACAGCGCAAACAACAGTGTCGCGCCCACCGGCGCGGACACCCACGCCAGCCAGAACACCAGCGCACCCACCCACAGCGCACGCAGGTCGCGCAGCACGCGCAGGCGGCGGTCGCTGGCCTCGTCTTCGCGGCGCAGCATCAGCATCACCGCCACCGAGCCCAGCGCCAGCAGGCCGAACAGCACCACGAACAGCAGGCCCACCTGCTGGTCGACAGGCAGGTCGCGCAGCGCCGTCATGCCGTGCACCTGTGCGAACTCATCCTGCGCGAACTCATCCTGTGCGCTTGCATGCTGCGCGCGTGCATCCCGTGCAGGTTCATGAACCCACGGGCCGCAAAGCCACCACCGCCGCACGCGCGCGCGCCAGGAATTCGCGCTTGTCTTCGCCCTCGGCCAGCAACAGCGGCGCGCCGAAGGTCACCGTGCACAGAATGGGCACCGGCACCACTTCGCCCTTGGGCATGACGCGCTGCACGTTGTCTATCCAGGCCGGGATCAATTGCACGCCCGGGAACTGCTGCGCCAGGTGGTAGAGCCCGCTCTTGAACGCCTGCGGCTCGCTCTTGTTGCTACGGGTGCCCTCAGGAAAGATCACCAGCGAATCGCCATTGCCCAGGGCCTGCAACAGCGGGTCGAGCGGGTCTTGATCGTCGGTGCGCGCGCGGTTCACATAGACGGCGTGGAAGACCTCGGTGGTGATCCACTGCTTCAGCGGCGTCGAAGTCCAGTAGTCCTTCGCCGCGATGGGCCGCGTGACGGCGCGCAGTTCGTGCGGCAGCGCGGCCCAGATCAGCACCCAGTCGAGATGGCTCTGGTGGTTGGCAAAGTAGATGCGCTGCTCGGCCTTCGGCGGGCAGCCCTTCCAGTGCCCCTGCGCCCCTGTGATCAGGCGGGCAATGAAGGCCAGCAGCCCGCCCGCAAGATCAGCTCGTGTCATGCGCCGAAGCCAGGCTCAACCCGAAGCTTCCCGGCACGGAACCGGCTCTGCCGGGCCGTTGGCGGACACGGCCCTCTTCGGGCCCATTCGGGGGTAGCGAGCGCCAGCGAGCTTGGGGGCACCATGTCAATGGCGAAAATGCCGCGTGCCGGTGAAGACCATCGCGATGCCGCGTTCGTCAGCCGCGGCAATGACCTCGTCGTCGCGCATGCTGCCGCCGGGCTGTATGACGCAGGTGGCGCCTTCGTCGATCACCACGTCCAGGCCGTCACGGAAAGGAAAGAAGGCGTCGCTGGCCACGGCTGATCCAGCCAGGCTCAGGCCGGCGGCATTGGCTTTCACGCGAGCGATGCGCGCGCTGTCCAGCCGGCTCATCTGGCCTGCACCCACGCCCAGAGTGGCACCGCCGGCGCAGAAGACGATGGCGTTGCTCTTCACGAACTTGGCCACCTTCCAGGCAAACAGCAGGTCGCTCATCTGCGCGGCCGTGGGCGCGCTCTTGGTGACGACACGCAGCTCCCCTGGCGCCACGTTCTTGGTGTCGGGCGTCTGCAGCAGCATGCCGCCGCCCACACGCTTGAAGTCCAGCGCATTGCCTTCGCTGCCCAGCGGCACCTCCAGCAGGCGCACGTTCTGCTTGGCGGCGAAGAGTGCGCGCGCCTCGACCGTGATCGCCGGCGCGATGAGCACCTCGACGAATTGCTTGTACTCACCGATCTGCCGTGCGGTCGCAGCGTCGAGCGGGCGGTTGAAGGCCAGGATGCCGCCGAAAGCCGACGTGGGGTCGGTGGTCCAGGCCTTGACGTAGGCCTGCATCAACGTGCTGTCTACCGCCACGCCGCAGGGATTGGCGTGCTTGACGATGACGCAAGCGGGCGCGTCGAACGTCTTCACGCATTCCCACGCGGCGTCGGCGTCGGCGATGTTGTTGTAGCTGAGTTCCTTGCCCTGCAGTTGCGTCCAGCCGGCCAGCTGGCCGGGCACCACCTTCGCATCGCGGTAGAAGGCTGCCGCCTGGTGCGGGTTCTCGCCGTAGCGCATGGCCTGCGTCTTGGCCAATTGCAGCGTGTAGGTGGCTGGAAAGGGCTCACGCGCGGGAATGCCGGCCACGTCGTCTTCAGCACCTGCCTGCAGCGCGCTGAGGTAGTTGCTGATCATG
>JBBSCV010000414.1:0-3382 GCA_038249925.1 Burkholderiales bacterium | reverse complement strand
TGTCTTCTTCGGGGGCTTTGGTGTTCTTGATCAGGAACTGCGCGGCGATGATGCCGAGTTCGTAGAGGATGCACATCGGGATGGCCAGTGCCAGCTGGCTGATGACATCGGGGGGTGTGACCACGGCGGCGACGACGAAGCTGCCGACGATGAAATAGCCGCGCCACTGGCGCAGCTGCGCGATGGTGACGATGCCCATGCGCGCCAGCACGACGACGGCGATGGGCACTTCGAAGGCAATGCCGAAGACGAGGAAGAGCGTCAGCACGAAGCCGAAGTACTGTTCGATGTCAGGCGCTGCGGTGATGGAGGCCGGAGCGAAGGCCTGGATGAACTTGCTCATGCCTGGAATGACCAGGAAGTAGCAGAAAGCCACGCCGGCGATGAACAGGATGGTGCTGCTCACCACCAGCGGCAGCACCATTTTCTTTTCGTGCGAATACAGACCCGGGGCGACGAAGGCCCACACCTGGTAAAGCACCACCGGCAGCGCCACCATGAAGGCCGCCATCAGCGTGATCTTCAGCGGCACCAGGATGGGCGAGATGACGTTGGTGGCGATCAGCGTCGCGCCCTTGGGCAGGTGCGCCACCATCGGCGCGGCCAGCAGGTCGTAGAGGCCAGCCGGACCGGGCCAGAAGCACAGCGCGCCAAACACCACCCCCACGGCGATGGTGGCCCTGATGAGCCGGTCTCGCAGTTCAACCAGGTGCGATACGAACGGGGCTTCTGTGCCGGCGAGTTCGTCGGGCTTCTTGCTGTCGCTGCTCATCGTCATGCAGGCCGCATGCTCAGCCTCTCAGCCCTTGCGGCCGGTAGCGCGCCACACGCGCTGCGCCCGACAAGGCCTTGGTGCGCACGCCGTTGCGGTGCTTGTACCACTGCGGTGTGGCGCCCCGTTTCAGGCGCCAGTTCTTCTTCGGGTGCTGGTAGCTCGGCGGCGGCGAGGGCAGCGCCTCGTAGCCGGTGTCGCTGCTGCCGTCCAAACCCGTGGTGGCCGATGCCCACTCGTTGTTGAAGGCTGCGCTGGCCGAGTTGACTTCCGAACGCACCGTGTCTTGGACGTTGCGCGCAGCGTCCTCGAACTGCGTCTTCATCTTCTTCAGCTCATCGAGCTCGATGCTGCGGTTGACTTCGGCCTTCACGTCGGAGACATAGCGCTGCGCCTTGCCGAACAGCGCGCCCACGGTGCGCGCCACCCGCGGCAGCTTCTCGGGGCCGATGACGATGAGAGCCACGGCGCCGATCAGCGCGATCTTGTCGAGGCCGAAGTCCATCATGGCGCTTGTACCGTCATTGCCGTGCTTGCCGCGCTGGCTGCGTCAGGCCGGCTCAGCTTTTGGTCTTCGCGTCGACGTCCACCGTGTTGGCGTCGGTGCGCTTGGCGGTGGTGACCTGCTGTGCGGGCACATCGGCCGCTGGCGGGTCTTCGCCGCCGCTCTTTATGCCGTCCTTGAAGCCCTTGACAGCGCCGCCGAGATCGCTGCCGATGTTGCGAAGTTTCTTGGTGCCGAAGATGACGACGACGACCAGCAAAACGATCAGCCAATGCCAGATGCTGAACGAACCCATGGTGTTTCTCCTTGCGAGGCGAAGCCCTCGATTCTACGGTTGAAGCATGAAAGGCCCGTGAGGGCCCGAGCGCTGGGTTCAGCCCTTGGCCCATGGGCGCGGGCCGCCCATCACGTGCATGTGCAGGTGGTAGACCTCCTGCCCACCATCGGGCCCGGTGTTCACCACGATGCGAAAACCATCCGTCACGCCCAACTGCTGCATCAGGCGCGGCGCCAGCCCCATCATGCGGCCCAGCAATGGGTCGTGTTCCGGCCCTGCATCAGACAGGGTTGCGATGTGCAGCTTCGGGATGATGAGCACATGCACTGGTGCTGAAGGATGGATGTCGTGGAAGGCCAGCAGTTCCTCGTCTTCAAAGGCTTTTTTCGAAGGAATCTGGCCCGAGACGATTTTGCAGAAGACGCAGTTGGGATCAATGCTGCTCATGTCGTGTGAGGGTGCTCAGGCAATGATCGGGCGGTTGCTGTTCAGGTTCATCCAGCCGCGCACCACGCGGTACAGGAACCAGATCGAAATGCCGGTCCACGCAATCCAGCCCGGCACCACGAACAACAGCCACAGCGGAGCCGTCACCAGGTACAGGATGGCTGCGATGACCACACTGCGGATGCGCCAATCGAAGTGCGACTCTTGCCAGGTGCCCATGGCATCACTGCGCTTGACGAGGTCGATGATGAAGGCCACCACCAGCAGCAGCACGCCGGGTTGCGCACCTGGGATGACCGCACCCACCGCCACGATGGCATGCAGCAGGTAACTGATATGCCCGACTGTCTTCAGGCTGTTGTCGCGTTCCACGGTCGTGACCTCGCTCATGTGCCTTCTCCTTGTGCGTCGATTTCGCGCGCGCGCAGCTTGCGCAGCGCGAACTCTTCCAGACCAGACAGACCCTCGCGACGCTCGAGTTCGGCCAGTACATCGGCCGGCTTGAGGTCGAAGGCCGCCAGGGCCACCATCGTGTGGAACCAGAGGTCGGCCACTTCACCCACCAATTTGGGGCCGCCGCCGTCCTTGGCCGCCATCACCACTTCCGTGGCTTCTTCGCCCACTTTCTTCAAGATGGCGTCGGTGCCCTTCGAAAACAAGCGCGCGACGTAGCTTTTGTCGGGGTCCTGCCCGCGACGAGACTCGATGACCTCTGCCAGCCGCGCCAGGGTGTCGTTGCCGTTGCCGTTGCCGTTGCCGTTGCAGTCACTCATAGGCAGCACTTCACCTGTAGATGCTTTCTGGGTCTTTCAGCACCGGCTCCACGGTCTGCCACTGCAGGCCGTCGAAGCGCTGGAAGAAGCAGCTGTGGCGGCCCGTGTGGCAGGCGATGGCGGGCTCGTGCCCATGCTGCGTGACGCTGAGCAGCACCACGTCGGCGTCGCAGTCCAGTCGCATGTCGTGCACCTCTTGGTAGTGGCCCGACGCTTCGCCCTTGTGCCAAAGGCGCTTTCGTGAACGGCTGAAGTACACCGCCTGCCCACGCGCAGCGGTGGCGGCCAGGGCTTCGCGGTTCATCCACGCGAACATCAGCACATCCTTGGTGCCTTGTTCCTGGGCGATGACGGGCACCAGGCCATCGGCGTCCCACTTCACTTGATCCAGCCAGTCCATGACGCGCAGTCTAGTGGGTCGGTCCGGCGTAGCCCTGCTCGGCAGCAAACCACGCCAGCACCGGCACCGTGCCCGGCAGCACCGGGCCGACTTGCACCGGCAAGGCTTGCCAGGCCATGGTCTGGCCTTCGCGCATTTCGAAGTCGCCGGTCCACTGCCACACCTTGCAGAAGTGCAGTCGCACGCGGGCGTGCGGGTAGTCCATCAG
>JBBSCV010000413.1:0-3386 GCA_038249925.1 Burkholderiales bacterium | reverse complement strand
CTTTCTTTGCCTACTTTCTTTGCACCAGCAAAGAAAGTAGGTCGGCCGCCGGGCCGAACCCCCGGCCAACGTTACCCCGCGCCCCAAAAACGCAACCCAAGAAAGACAAGCCATGGCCGTCAGCGTCTTCGACCTTTTCAAAATCGGCATCGGCCCCAGCAGCAGCCACACCGTAGGCCCCATGCGCGCCGCAAGAATGTTCACCCTGCGCCTGGACCACGAAGGCCTGACGCACAAAACAGCCCGCGTGCTGAGCCAGCTTTACGGCAGCCTGGGCGCCACCGGCAAAGGCCACGGCAGCGACAAGGCCGTGCTGCTCGGTCTGTCCGGCCATGAACCCGACACCGTGGACGTGAACGCCGTGCCAGCCCTGCTGGCACAGATGCGCAGCGAAGGCCGCATCCAACTGCTGGGCAAACACGCCGTCGCCTTCAACGAGAAGGACGACCTGAAGTTCTTTCGCCGCGAAAGCCTGCCGTTTCACGCCAACGGCCTGCGCTTCACCGCCTTCGACGCAGCAGGCGCAGAACTGGCGAGCCGCGTGTACTACTCGGTCGGCGGTGGCTTCGTCGTCAGCGACGAGGTGGCCGCCGACGGCGCCAAGCAGAAGGTCATCGCGCCCGACACCACGGCACTGCCCCACCCCTTCCACAGCGGCGACGAATTGCTGCAACGTTGCCGCGAGATCGGCGGCCCCATCGCGACGGTGATGCGCGCCAATGAACGCCACTGGCGCACCGACGCCGAGATCGACGCCGGCCTGCTGAAGATCTGGCGCGTGATGCAGGACTGCGTGGAACGCGGCTGCCGCACCGACGGCGTGCTGCCCGGCGGCTTCAACGTGAAGCGTCGCGCCAAGGCGCTGCGTGATGCGCTGACGGCCGAACCGGAACAAGCCACGCACGGGACGAAGACCCGGCCTTTCGGCGGGCCGGGCGACCCGCTGCAGGTGCTGGACTGGGTGAACCTGTATGCGCTGGCCGTGAACGAAGAGAACGCCGCCGGTGGGCGCGTGGTGACGGCGCCCACCAACGGCGCGGCCGGCATCGTGCCGGCGGTGCTGCATTACTACACGCGCTTCGTGCCCGGTGCCAACGACGCCAGCGTCATCGACTTCCTGCTCACCGCGGCAGCCATCGGCATCCTCTACAAAGAAAACGCCAGCATCAGCGGCGCCGAAGTCGGCTGCCAGGGCGAAGTGGGCGTGGCCTGCAGCATGGCCGCCGGTGCGCTGTGCGCGGTGATGGGCGGCACGCCCGAACAAACCGAGAACGCCGCCGAAATCGGCATGGAACACCACCTCGGCTTGACCTGCGACCCGGTGGGCGGGCTGGTGCAGATACCCTGCATCGAACGCAACGCCATCGCGTCGGTCAAGGCCATCAACGCCGCGCGCATGGCGCTGCGCGGCGATGGCACGCACTTTGTCAGCCTCGACAAAGTCATCAAGACCATGCGCGAAACCGGCGCCGACATGATGAGCAAATACAAGGAGACCTCCAGAGGCGGTCTCGCAGTGAACATCGTCGAGTGTTAGGCCGCGCCCCTCAGCCCTGGTCCGCCGGCATCGCCAAGGGTGACGCCGCACTGCCACCCTCGGCCACCACCGCCTTGGGCTTCCGCACACGCACCAGGTAGCTGTACAGCACCGGCACCACCACCAGCGTGAGGATGGTGGAGGTGATGACGCCGCCGATGATGGCCCGCCCCATCGGGGCCTGGATCTCGCCGCCGTCGTTCAGCGCCAGGGCCAGCGGCAGCATGCCGAAGACCATCGCCGCGGTCGTCATGATGATGGGCCGCATGCGTGTCAGGCCGGCCTGCAGCAGCGCTTCAGGCACGGTGGCGCCGGCCTTGCGGGCGTGGTTGGCAAAGTCGACGAGAAGAATCGCGTTCTTCGTCACCAGGCCCATCAGCATCACCAGGCCGATCATGCTGAAGATGTTGAGCGTGCTGTTCCAGAACAGCAGCGCCAGCATCACGCCGATCAGCGCCAGAGGCAGGCTGGCCATGATGGCGATGGGCTGCAGAAAGCTGCCGAACTGGCTGGCCAGCACGATGTAGATGAAGATCACCGCCAGCGCCATGGCCGCCAGCAGGCCGCCGAAGGCTTCCGCCTGCTGCTGCATCTGGCCGCCGATGTCGAAGGTGTAGCCCGGGGGCAGCGTCGTTTCCTTGATGAGCTTCTGCACATCGTCGCCCACCTCGCCGGCGCTGCGGCCCTGCACGCCGGCGAACACGGCCTCTCGGCGCTGCAGGTTCTGGCGGCGTATGACCTCGGGGTTGAAGACCTTCTCGATGGTGGCCACGCTGTCCAGCGTGATGGGCGTGCCGTCCTTCGCGAAGGCTACCGGCAGCGCGCGCAGTTGTTCGACACGCGCGCGTTGGTTCTCGTTCAGGCGCAACACCACGTCGACCTGGTCGCCATCGGGCGTGGTCCAGTAGGTCGCGGTCTCGCCGTTCACGTAGGCACGCAGGGAACTCGCGAGTTGCGGTGCCGTCAGCCCCAGTTCGCGCACGGCGCCCGGCTTCAGCTTCACGGCGTAGGCGGGCAGGCCCTGCTGCACCGAGCTTTCAACATCGACGACGTTCGGAATCTTCTTCACCTTCTCGGCGAACTCCTGCGCCACCTTGGCCAGGCCCTCGGCGTCGCTGCCCAGAATGGCCACGTAGATGGGCCGGTTGAAGCCCACGCTGGCGTCGGTGCCCGGAATGCGCGCAATTTCCTTGCGGATGGCCTCTTCCACTTCCTTCTGGCTGCGGCTGCGTTCGCTGCGGTCCGTCAACGATATGGTCAGCCAGGCCTGGTTGCGCTGACCCGCGCCGCCGACCGAGGTAGACACGTTCTTCACCTCGGGCAGGGCCATCACGATCTCTTCGATCTGCCGCACCTTGGCGTCGCTGCGCTCCAGGCTGCTGCCCACCGGCATGCGCAGTTGCAGGCGTGTGTAGCCCTGGTCGGTCTCGGGCGCGAACTCACTGCCGACCAACGGTGCCAGCGCCAGGGCCGCCACGAAACTGGTGATGCCGACACTCACCACCACACCGCGCGGTGTCAGCGTGGCCAGGCGCCAGCGGCGCGCGCTCTGCTTGTCGCGCGCGTTGTGACTGTCGAAGCCGCGCGCGTAGACGGGAATGCCGAGCCAGAAACGCTTGAACCCCAGCGTCCAGCGACGCTCGCTGAAGATCCAGCGGATGGCACGTTCGTAGATGCGGTGCAGCGCGTCCATGCCGGCGTCGGTGGCGCGAAGGGCGTGGCCGATGACTGGCCACTTCTTCATGCGTGTGCCGGGCGGGTCGTGCCACACGCTGCTGAGCATGGGGTCGAGCGTGAAGCTGACGAACAGGCTCACCAGCACCGCCACCACCACGGTGATGCCGAAGGG
>JBBSCV010000412.1:0-3404 GCA_038249925.1 Burkholderiales bacterium | reverse complement strand
GGGCGACACCGGCTTCGTCTACGACGGCCTGCTGGAAACCGAGATCAGCGATGTCGTGCGCGGCGAGATGCCGTATTGCCCCATCAAGATCATGATGAACGTGGGCAACCCGCAACTGGCCTTCGACTTCGCGCAGATGCCGAACAGCGGCGTCGGCCTGGCGCGGCTTGAATTCATCATCAACAACAACATCGGCGTGCATCCGAAGGCGATCCTCGACTACCCCAACATCGACGCCGACCTGAAGAAGGCCGTGGAAAGCGTGGCCCGCGGCCATGCATCACCGCGCGCGTTCTACGTCGACAAACTGGCCGAAGGCATTGCCACCATCGCCGCAGCCTTCTGGCCCAAGACGGTGATCGTGCGGCTGTCCGACTTCAAGAGCAACGAGTACCGCAAGCTCATCGGCGGCACACGCTACGAGCCCGATGAAGAGAACCCGATGCTGGGCTTTCGCGGTGCCAGCCGCTACATCAGCGGTGATTTCAGCGATGCCTTCGCGATGGAGTGCGAAGCGCTCAAGCGCGTGCGCACCGACATGGGCCTGAGCAACGTCGAGATCATGGTGCCCTTCGTGCGCACGGTGAAGCAGGCGGCCACCGTGAAGCAGATGCTGGCCGAGCGCGGCCTGCAGCGCGCTGCCGATGGCGGCAAGGACGGCCTGCGCCTGATCATGATGTGCGAGGTGCCGAGCAACGCCATCCTTGCCGAGCAGTTCCTGGAACACTTCGACGGCATGTCCATCGGCAGCAACGACCTCACGCAGCTGACGCTGGGGCTGGACCGCGACAGCGGCATCGAGCAACTGGCCGGCGACTTCGACGAGCGCGACCCCGCGGTGAAGGCCATGATCTCGCGCGCCATCGCCGCCTGCCGCGCCACCGGCAAGTACGTCGGCATCTGCGGCCAGGGCCCCAGCGACCACCCCGACTTCGCCGACTGGCTGGCTCAGGAAGGCATTGTTTCTATCTCGCTGAACCCAGATTCCGTGGTCGAGACCTGGCAGCGTCTTGCGAAGCGTTGACGTTGCCATGCTCGTGAACGGCATTGCCCTGCGCCCGGTGCGTGCCTTGCCCGGGGGGCAGGCCATCGAGGTCATCGACCAGCGCGGGCTGCCGCACCGGCTGCAGATGCGGCCCTTGGCGAGCCCGCGCGACGTCTTCGTGGCCATCCGCGAGATGTGGGTGCGTGGCGCACCGCTGATCGGCGCGGTGGCGGCCTACGGCCTGGCGATGCAGGCCAGGCGCGACGCGTCTGAGGGTGCGCTGCACAACACGGCGACTTTTCTGAAAGGCGCACGGCCCACCGCTGTGAACCTGGCGTGGGCGCTGGACCGCTTGCTGGCCCAGGTGCTGGCAGCGCCCGAAGCGGCACGTGCAGACGTGGCCTGGGCAGGCGCCAATGCCATCGCAGAAGAAGACGTGGCGGTGAACCACGCCATCGGCCGCCACGGCCTGCCGCTCATCGAAGCCATGGCAGCGCGCAAGACCACGGCCGGTGCTGGGCCGGTGAACATCCTCACCCACTGCAACGCCGGCTGGCTGGCCACGGTCGATTGGGGCACCGCCACCTCGCCCATCTACCAGGCGCATGCGGCTGGGGTGCCGGTGCACGTGTGGGTGGACGAAACCCGCCCGCGCAGCCAGGGCGCCAGTCTCACTGCCTGGGAACTGGGCCAGGCGGGCGTGCCGCACACGGTGATTGCCGACAACGCCGGCGGCCACCTGATGCAGCAGGGCCGTGTCGACCTGTGCATCGTCGGCTGCGACCGCGTGGCCGCCAACGGTGACGCCTGCAACAAGATCGGCACCTACCTGAAGGCACTGGCCGCCCACGACAACGGCGTGCCGTTCTACGTCGCGATGCCGACCTCGACGCTGGACCTGACGGTGGCCGACGGCGTGCGCGACATCCCCATCGAAGAACGCAGCGGCCGTGAGGTGACGCACATCAGCGGCCGCACCGCTGCCGGCGAAGTGGTGGAGGTGCAGTTGACGCCTGACGGCAGCATGGCTGCCAACCCCGGCTTCGACGTGACGCCGGCGCGGCTGGTGACGGCGCTGATCACCGAACATGGTCTCGTTGAAGCCAATCAAGTCGCGCTGCGGGCGCTGATGGCTGGTCACTGACGGCTGGCCGCTGATGAATTCTGAAGAACAAGACCTGCGCGTGGCCCTGGTGGCTGCCGCGAACCGCCTGGACAGCCTGGGCCTGAACCGCGGCAGCACCGGCAACCTGAGCCACCGCTGGGCGCACGATGGGCAGGAGGGCCAGGACGGCATGCTCATCACGCCCACAGGCATGGGCGCCGACGAGCTGCGCTCGCACGACCTCGTGTGGGTGGGCTGGAACGGCGAGGTGCGCGGTGACTGGCAGCCTTCGTCGGAATGGCACTTCCACCAAGCCGCATATCGGGCCCGCCCTGACCTGCACGCCGTGGTGCACACCCATGCCACCCACGCCACGGCGCTGGCCTGCCTGGACCGGCCGCTGCCCGCCTTCCACTACATGGTGGCCGTGGCCGGTGGCGACGATGTGCCGCTGGTGCCTTACGACACCTTCGGCACCGAAGCCTTGTCAGAGGGCGTGGCGCAGGCTCTGCGCCATCGCGACGCCTGCCTGCTGGCCCACCACGGGCTGGTGGCGGCCGGCCCGACGCTCGTGCGCGCGATGAAGGTGATGCAGGAGATCGAGGCGCTGTGCGAGGCCTATCTCAAGGCGTTGGCAGTGGCCGAACCCGCGGTGCTGAGCAGCACGCAGATGGCCGAAGTGATCGAAAAATTCCGCAGTTACGGTCGCAGCGCCAGGCGCTGAATCAACGCCTTAGGCCACGCCCATCGTGAAGTGCAGCCCCGCATGCAGTTGCAGCCGCGGCAGCAGATCCAGGCCCAAGGCAGCACCGGGCGTCCAGATGCCGCCGGGGGTGCGGCGGCGCGGGGTGTCCTGCACCAAAGCCATGGCGCATTCGCTCACGAGGCGGCTGGTGCTGCTGTAACCAGGATCGCCTTCGCCACGAACGGTGGCCGTGAGAGTTTCCCCCTGTGCCGTGCTGCCCAAGAAACGCAGCGTGTAGTGCCCTCGCTCGCGCTGCTGCGCGTCGGGGCCCTTGCCGGGCTGCGGCAGCACGAAGCGGCGGACGAGGGCACGCGCTGGTGCGAAAGCCAGCACCGCACTCTGCAGCCGGGCAGTGAGCGCGGCGCCGCGGGCCCTCAGTGCACCGTCGAGCCCGCTGCCCCAGAGTTGGCGCTCTTCGTAGACGAAGTCCACGCCCCAGGGGTGGCCCAACAAGGCGTGCGTGCGATGCACATTCTTCGTGTTGATGGCGGCCATCACGAAAGGTGAGCTCCAGCCCCTGGCCAGCGGCTCGTGGCGCGCCGCGGCATCGTCGGGCTGAACCGGCCCGC
>JBBSCV010000411.1:0-3408 GCA_038249925.1 Burkholderiales bacterium | reverse complement strand
GTAGCTCGGGCGCACCACCAGCGGGTAGCCGATCTCCTGCGCCAGCACGAGCGCCTGCTCTTCGGTGCGCGCGGTGCGGTTGGGTGGCTGCTTCAGGCCGAGTTGATGCAACAGCTGCTGGAAACGCTCTCGGTCTTCGGCCATGTCGATGCTGTCGGGGCTGGTGCCGATGATGGGCACGCCGGCGCGTTCCAGGTCGAGAGCCAGCTTCAAGGGCGTCTGGCCGCCGTACTGCACGATGACACCCAGCGGCTGCTCTTTCGCGACGATCTCGAGCACGTCTTCCAGCGTCACCGGCTCGAAGTAGAGGCGGTCGCTGGTGTCGTAGTCGGTCGACACCGTCTCGGGGTTGCAATTCACCATGATGGTCTCGTAGCCGTCTTCGCGCATCGCCAGCGCGGCGTGCACGCAGCAGTAGTCGAACTCGATGCCCTGGCCGATGCGATTGGGGCCACCGCCCAGCACCATGATCTTCCTGCGCGTGGTGGGCTCGGCTTCGCACTCTTCTTCATACGTGGAGTACATGTAGGCCGTCTGCGTGGCGAACTCGGCAGCACAGGTGTCCACCCGCTTGTAGACCGGCCGCACACCCAAGGCGTGGCGGTGCTCGCGCACGGCGTGCTGGTTCGTGAGCATCAGCTTGGCCAGGCGGCGATCGCTGAAGCCCTTGCGCTTGATGTGGCGCAGTTCAAGCTCCGTCAGGCTGCTCAGCGTGCGCGCTTCGAGTTGTTGCTCGATCTGTATGAGCTCTTCGATCTGCGCCAGGAACCAGGGGTCGATGGCGGTTTCTTCGAAGATCTCTTCCAGGCTCATGCCGATGCGGAACGCATCAGCCACGAACAGGATGCGTTCGGGCCCGGCGTTGCCGATCTCGTCGATGATCTCGTCACGGTCGCTGCTGCGTTCAGTGAGCCCGTCAATGCCCGTTTCCAGGCCGCGCAGGGCCTTCTGGAAGCTTTCCTGGAAGGTGCGGCCGATCGCCATCACTTCGCCCACGCTCTTCATCTGCGTCGTCAGATGCGGGTCGGCAGCCGGAAACTTCTCGAAGGCGAAGCGCGGAATCTTGGTCACGACGTAGTCGATGCTCGGCTCGAAGCTCGCTGGTGTGGCGCCGCCGGTGATGTCGTTGCGCAGTTCATCGAGCGTGTAGCCCACGGACAGCTTGGCCGCAACCTTGGCGATGGGAAAGCCCGTGGCCTTCGATGCCAGCGCCGACGACCGAGACACGCGCGGGTTCATCTCGATGACGATGAGCCGGCCGTTCTGCGGGTTCACCGAGAACTGCACATTGCTGCCGCCGGTTTCGACGCCGATCTCGCGCAGGATGGCGATGCTGGCGTTGCGCATCACCTGGTATTCCTTGTCCGTGAGCGTCTGCGCCGGGGCCACGGTGATGCTGTCGCCGGTGTGGATACCCATCGGGTCGAGGTTTTCGATGCTGCACACGATGATGCAGTTGTCGGCGCGGTCACGCACGACCTCCATCTCGAACTCTTTCCAGCCGATCAAGCTTTCCTCGATCAGCAGTTCCTTGGTGGGTGAGAGGTCCAGGCCGCGCCTGCAGATCTCTTCGAACTCTTCGGGGTTGTAGGCGATGCCGCCGCCCGTGCCGCCCATCGTGAAGCTGGGTCGGATGACCATCGGGAAGCCCGTGCCTCCGATCAGCGCAACGATGCTCTTCTGCACCAGCAGCGCTTCTTCCATGCTGTGCGCGACGCCGCTCTTGGCACTGTCCAGGCCGATGGACGTCATCGCGTCCTTGAACTTCATGCGGTCTTCGGCCTTCTCGATGGCGTGCTCGTTGGCACCGATCATCTCGACGCCGTGCTTGGCCAGCACGCCGTGGCGGTGCAGGTCGAGCGCGCAGTTCAGCGCCGTCTGGCCGCCCATCGTGGGCAGGATGGCCATCATGTCGCCGGGAAAAGCCAGCTTTTCCTTGGCGATGATCTTTTCGACCATCTGCCAGGTGATGGGTTCGATGTAGGTCGCATCCGCCATGCCGGGGTCGGTCATGATGGTGGCCGGGTTGCTGTTCACCAGCACCACGCGGTAGCCCTCTTCGCGCAGCGCCTTGCAGGCCTGTGCGCCGGAGTAGTCGAACTCGCAGGCCTGCCCGATGACGATGGGGCCGGCGCCGATGATGAGGATGGTCTTGAGGTCGGTGCGCTTGGGCATTCAGGACTCCCGCCGGGCCGTCCCCAGGGAGGCCTGCGCCCCCTCGGGGGGCTGCGAACGAATGTGAGCTTGGGGGTTCATTGGGATTCCGCCATCAGCGTCGTGAATCGATCGAAAAGGTAGGCGATGTCATGCGGCCCCGGGCTGGCCTCGGGGTGGCCCTGGAAGCAGAAGGCCGGTTTGTCGGTGCGTGCCAAGCCTTGCAGCGTGCCGTCGAACAGGCTGGTGTGTGTCGGGCGCAGGTTCGCAGGCAGGCTCTTTTCGTCCACCGCAAAGCCGTGGTTCTGGCTCGTGATGCTGACGCGGCCGGTGTCCAGGTCTTTCACGGGATGGTTGGCGCCGTGGTGACCGAACTTCATCTTGAACGTCTTGGCACCGCTGGCCAGCGCCAGGATCTGGTGGCCCAGGCAGATGCCGAAGGTGGGGATGCCGGTCTCGATGAGCTCCCGCGTCGCGTCGATGGCGTAACTGCAGGGCTCGGGGTCACCAGGGCCGTTGCTCAGGAAGATGCCGTCGGGCTTGAGCTTCAGCACCTCGGCCGCGCTTGTCTGCGCCGGCACCACAGTGACGCGGCAACCCCGGCTGGCCAGCATGCGCAGAATATTGAACTTGACGCCGAAGTCGTACGCCACGACGTGAAACTTGGCATCGGTAAGAGTGCCGTAGCCCCCTTCAAGTTGCCATTCGGTCTGCGTCCACTCATAGGGCGCGTTGACAGAGACGACTTTCGCAAGATCCAGCCCGGTCATTGAAGGCGCAGCCTGCGCCTTGGCTACAGCGGCCTGCACATCGGCGGCCGTGACGGTGTGGCCCAGCGGGAAGCTGACGATGGCGCCGTTCTGCGCACCCTTGCTGCGCAGCATGCGCGTGAGGCGGCGGGTGTCGATGCCGGCAATGGCCACCGTGCCCTCTTGCGCCAGGTAATCCGCAAGGCTCATCGTGGCGCGGAAGTTCGAGACGCGAAGCGGCACGTCCTTGACGATCAAGCCGGCGGCATGCACCTTCGTGGCCTCAACGTCTTCGGCGTTGACGCCGACGTTGCCGATGTGCGGGTAGGTCAGCGTGACGATCTGGCGGCAGTAGCTCGGGTCGGTGAGGATTTCCTGGTAGCCGGTAAGCGCGGTGTTGAACACCACTTCACCGACGGTCAAACCAGGGGCACCGACACTTGTGCCGAAGAAGGTGGTGCCGTCTGCAAGGGCAAGCAGCGCAGGCGGCAGCAGGGGAACCAAT
>JBBSCV010000410.1:0-3417 GCA_038249925.1 Burkholderiales bacterium | reverse complement strand
TTTTCGCTGAACTTCATGAGTCTGCTGGGCCTCAGCCTGGCCATCGGCGTGCTGATCGACGACGCCATCGTGGTGCGCGAGAACATCGTGCGTCACATGGAGATGGGCGCCGACCGAGTGACGGCTGCCTTGAAGGGAACCTCCGAGATCGGTTTGGCGGTGGCCGCCACCACCTTCTCCATCGTCGCCGTGTTCATCCCGGTGGCTTTCATGCCGGGTGTGTCGGGCCAGTGGTTCGCACCGTTTGCGCTGACGGTGGTGGCCTCGGTGTTGGTCAGCTTGTTCATCAGCTTCACGCTCGACCCCATGTTGTCTGCCTACTGGGGCGACCCGCCCGGGCACCACCTGGTGCCGAAGAAGGGCATTTCGCTGCTGCTGAAGCGCTTCAATGAATGGTTCGACCATCAGGCCGACCGCTACGGAAACGTCATCGCCTGGGCGCTGCACCACCGGCGCTGGATGGCCGCGTTTGCAGTGCTCAGCCTGGTGGCTGCAGTCGGCTTGCAGTGGAAGTTCGGCGGCAGCAGTTTCCTGCCGACATCCGACGCCGGCACCCTGGCCATCGAAGTCCGCACACCCTCGAGCGCCAGCCTCGAGTATTCACGGCTGAAGGTCGAGGCGGCCGCCACGCTGGCCCGCAGCATGCCCGAGACCCAGGCCACCAACAGCCAGGTGCGCGTGGGCGGCGGCCGTATCTACGTGGACATCGGCAAGAGCACCGAGCGTGCTCGCGGTGCGCCCGAGATCGCCGTCGACCTGCGCAAGAAGATGGCGCAGTTGGTGGGTGCCGAGTATGTGGTGCTGGAAGACCTGAACATGGGTGCGCAGAAGCCCGTGCAGATTCGCTTCACGGGTGAAGACTCCCGCCGCCTGCTGGAGCTGACCAACGAGTTCATGGCCCGCCTGCGCACGGTGCCCGGCGCGGTGGATGTGGGGCTGTCCGAGCAGGACCCACAGAACGAGTTGAAGATCGAACTCGACCGCGCGCTGGCCAACAATCTGGGCATCAGCGCCAACGACGCGGCGCAGGCGTTGCGCGTGGCCTTTGCCGGCGTGGAAGTGGGCGACTGGGTCGACCCCAGCGGTGAATCACGCGACGTCGCCGTGCGCCTGCATCCCGACGACCGCGTGGACGCGTCCAACATCGAGCGTCTGCCGATTGCCATCAGCGGCAGCAACATGGTCGTGCCGCTGGAGCAGATTGCCAGGGTCAGCATGGGCAAGGGCCCGAGCCAGATCCAGCACGAAGACACCAAGCGCACCATCACCGTGGCCGCCAACGTGCAGGGCCGCAGCGCCGGTGAGGTGACGGCCGATGCCCGCCGCATCGCCAACGAAATGCAGTTCCCGCCCGGCTACGGCCTGCAATTGGCCGGAGCCAGCCGCGACCAGCAAGAGGTCTTCAGCGCCATGGGCACCGCCCTCGTGATGGGGGTGGGGCTGATGTATCTCATCCTGGTGGTGCAGTTCGGCAGCTTCACGGCGCCACTGGCAGTGATGCTGTCGCTGCCGCTGTCGCTGATCGGCGTCGTGCTGGCTTTGCTGGCCGTGGGCAGCGGGCTGAACCTGATGAGCCTGATCGGGGTCATCATGCTGATGGGCCTGGTGGCGAAGAATGCCATCTTGCTGCTGGACGCCGCGCGCGTGAAGGAAGCCGAGGGCATGCCGCGCGAAGATGCGCTGATGGCCGCCGGGCGCATGCGCTTCAGGCCCATCTTGATGACGACCTTCGCGCTGGTGGCCGGCATGGTACCGGTGGCGGTGGGCATCGGCGAGGGCGGTGAGTTTTACCGGCCCATGGCCGTGGCCATCATCGGCGGCGTCATCACGAGCACCTTCCTCACGCTGCTCGTCGTGCCGAGCTTCTACGACAGCATCGAGGTCTCGCGTGACCGCATGGTGGCCAAGTTCAAGCGGCGAGACGAGCGCTGGAACAGCTTCGCGGCTTTCATCGTCACCTTCCTGGAAGCCGTGGCGACGCTGGTGATGCTGCGAGCGCTATGGCGCCTGCTGGCGAGCCTGGCAGGCCTGGTGCGGCGCGGTGGGCGCCGCGCGCCGCCACAACCGGTGTGAAGCCGGGCGCGCAGCGCGCCCCAAAAAGCAAAGCCGGCTGTGGATCAACCCAGCCGGCTTCGTTTCGTAGGGCTCAGCAGCAGGCGCTGCCGGAAATTTCAGTGTGCCGCTGCGAGTTGCGAAGCCGCCGGCGCGGTTTCGACGTGGTCAATCTGGCCGGACGCGCTTGAAAGGTTGATGCCCAGCGTGAGCATGGTCAGCAGCACGGCGAAGACGAGGGGTTCGGCGCGCAGCGGGCGGCGGCGGCGTGATGCCTGAGGGGCGGGCCGGGCGGGCAGGGCGGGCGCTGCCGTCGAACCGGACGAACCCGAAGAGCCGGACGATTCCGAAGAGCCGGACGAGCCATGAAGGGCAGAGCATGTATTCACGTTCAGCGCTCGAAACAAGATGTAGCGATTGGGACACAGACGCGTGTCTTTGCGGTGACATGGCGCTTGGCCAGCCGTGATGAATTCCCCTCGATTTACGATGCGGGCATGACTTCCCCCCTGACTGAGTGGGCGCCAGAGCAGGGCCTGCAATTGCTGCCGGCCGTCGAGCGGCTGGCCCGTGCTGCTGCCCGGCTGATCCTCGAGGTCTACGCCAGCGACTTCGAGGTCCTGGACAAGGCCGACCATTCCCCCGTGACGCTGGCTGACGAGCGTGCCGAAGCGCTCATCACCCCCGCGTTGCAGAGGCTGCACCCGGCTTGGCCCGTGGTGGCCGAAGAGGCGGCCTCGCGGGGTCAGGCGCCGGCGGCTGCGCGAACTTTCTGGCTCGTCGACCCGCTGGACGGCACGCGCGAGTTCGTGGCGCGCAACGGCGAGTTCACCGTGAACATCGCTCTGGTGCACGACGGTGCGCCCGTGCTGGGCGTGGTGCTGCTGCCGGTGAGCGGGCGCCAGTTCAGCGGCGTGGTCGGGCAGGGCGCGTGGGAGCAGAGCGCCTGGACACATGGCGCTTGGAACGCTGGCGCGCGGGAGGATGGCGTGGGTCGGCCGGAAGCAGCCGGCCAGGAAGCCCGCCGCGCGCTGCGCGTGCGCAGCGTGCCTGCGGCCGGGCTGTGCGTGGCGGGCAGCCGTTCACATGGCGACGAGGCGGCGCTGCAAGCCTTCCTGCAGGGGTCGCTGAAGGGGCAGACCGTGGCCTCTCGCATCACCGCGGGCTCGTCGCTGAAGTTCGGCCTGCTGGCCGCCGGTGAAGCCGATGTCTATGCGCGTTTCGGCCGCACCATGGAATGGGACACCGCCGCCGGTCATGCGGTGCTGGCAGCGGCCGGCGGCAGCGTCTGCACGCCCGACGGCCTGCCGCTGCGTTATGGCAAGCCGGGTTACGAGAACCCGCACTTCGTGGCGCGCGGCGCCA
>JBBSCV010000409.1:0-3418 GCA_038249925.1 Burkholderiales bacterium | reverse complement strand
GGCACCGGCGTGCGGCCCAGCGCTCGCACCACGGCCTCGGCCGCCAGGGTGGTGGAGAACGGGTTCTGGCCCGTGATCAGGCGGTCGTCGACCACCAGCTTGGGCATCATCAAGGGCGCCTCTTCCCACTGCGCGTTTTGCTCGCGCATGCGCTGTTCCAGCCAGAACGGGTACTCTTTTGCCCAGCGCTTGCCGAAGGCGCTTTCTTCTTCGTCGGTGAAGCCCGTCATGCGGCGCCCGGCCACCAAGGGCTGCCCATCGGGGCGTTTCACCTCGGCAAGGGCTGCGGGGCCATGGCACACGGCTGCCAGCACACCGCCCTGTGCGTGGTGTGCGCCGAGCAGGCGCGTCAGTGCGGCATCGCGCGGCAGGTCGAACATCGCGCCCTTGCCGCCGACGATGAAGATGGCCGCGTGCTCGCCCGGCTGCACATCCTGCGTGCGGCGCGTCGCGGCCAGCGCAGCGGCAGCCCGCGTGTCTGCCTTCATCGCCTGAATGTGGTCGTCTTCTGCCTTGTAGTTGTCGGCGAGCACCGCGCCGCCAGTGGGGCTGGCGACATCCACCTGCAACCCGTTGGCGCGCATCACCAGCCAGGCCAGCGCGAATTCGTCCATCTCGAAACCCGGGCGGACGGGCTTGCCACTGGCGTCGTGGCGCCCTTCGCTGCTGACGACCAGCAGCACCCTGGGTGCTGCGGCAGCAGCCATCGGCGGCGCGGCGCTGGCTGGCGATTGGGCCTGCGCGGCGCCTTGACAGGCCAGCAAAGCCGCTGCCATCGCGACAGCGGCAAATCGGACATGGGTGAAGAAAGCGGGTCGTAGGTTCATGGCAGTCTTCCTTGCGCGTTTCATGTTGAACACGAAATGAAGACTAGTGACCCCGAATCAATTTCTCTTCAAGATTGAAGCTGTTCGCGCGGTCGGCGCGCAGTCAGCGCGCGCCCTGTGTCACCAACCTGTCGATCCAGGCCCGCCCTTGAACGGTCCGACAAGTTCAGGCGTGACCCAGCCACCATAGAAGCCGCCGGGTTGCGGTGTGACAGGTGCGCCACCGACGCTGCACTGCAAGCCTGTGGCGTAGAAGGCCACGCAGTCAGCGATGGCCTCGGCCCCGGCCAACGGCTGCGGGTAGCTCCAGGCTATGCCGTCGAGCCGCCGGTCCTCGAGCACCAGCGACCAGTATCTCGCCGGGCCTTTCCATTCGCAGAACGAGCCGCCGCCCGCGGGCACCAGCAGGCTGCGGTCGACATCGGCCCAGGGCAAATAGAACGAGGGCGGGTGGGATGTCTCCAGCAGGCGAATGGAATTGCGCGTGCGCGCAAGAATGATGCCGTTCCAGGCGACGATGACTTCGCGAACGTCGGGCATCAGTGCCGGTGGACGCGGAAAATCCCAGACCGACTCCTGGCCTGGGCTTGGCGTTGCCGCGAATGGCGGTCGCTCGTCGCCTCGCCAACGCCAGTGGCTGCGAGCGCGCTGCAACCAGGCAGGCGTGGGGCTGTCGCTGCTCATGTCGAGAACATTGCGACAGCCGCTGCGCGGCGGATCATCGGCGCTTGGCGGTCTCCAGCGCACGTTCGGTGGCGTCTGACTCCCACATGTTGGTCGTCACATCCACTTCCTTCGCGCGGCCGGTGCCCACGTCCATGTCGATCTGCACTTCGTAGCTGTTGCGACCCTTGACGACTTCGTATTCGACGTAGTCCATCTCGCGGTCATTGGTCGAAGTGACCTGGTAGCCCATCTCGGCCAGCTTCTTGCGGTAGAAATCGCTCGTCTGGCCCTTGGCGAGCGCCTTCTCCAGCATGTCCTTTTCGCCCGACCAGGCCTTCATGTATTTGCGATCGCTGTAATCGCCGCTGTTCACCATCGTGTAGGTCTGCCCCTTCAGCGCGGCCTTCGTGCTGTCGGCGCGCCAGAGATTGCTGGCCACTTCGACCTTCGTCGCCATCTTCGTCGTCCTGTCCAGTTCGATCTGAATCTCGGCGCTGGTGTTGCCCTTGACGACCTCGTATTCCATGTAATCGGCTTCGGCTTCGTTGGTGGCAGTGATCTTCCACCCCATGCTGGCCAGCTTGTCCTTGATGGAGGCGACCGTCTGGCCCTTCTTCAGTGAGTCTTGCAAGGCTTTGCGATCTGCGCTCGTCGTTTTCATGTTCGCGCGGTCGCTGTAGGCGCTGTAGGTGGTGCCTGGCACTGTCGCGACCTTTTCGGCGGCGTAGGCGGCCATTGGCAGCGCCATGGCCAATGCAGTGATCAATGCCGAAGTCTTGAATGTGGTTTGCATGTCGAATCCTATAAGCAAAGTTTGGAAGTAATGCCGTCCATGGTCGCTGCTCAAGCATCTGCCGTATGTCGGCGTGCATCGGAGTGGTAGGTCGGACTTTGCCTACAGGCATGTTGCGCGGGCTTGGGTCGGGCATGGCCCGGGCGTGCTGCTGAACGCGGCCTACACTCGATCTACCGTCACTTTTCAGGCCAGGCCCTTGCCCGCTTTCGACATCGACATTGCAGTGCGCAGCTTGCAAGACGAAAGCTACCGTCTGCTGGCAGAGTTGCCGCTCGTGGTCCTGGCGCTGGTGCTGGTGTGGCTGGGTTGGCTGGTGGGGGGCTGGGTCGCGCGCCGCGGCGTGTTCGAGCGCGTGGCGCGCCACAACCCTTTCCTGCGCGAATTGCTGCGCACCACGGCCCGCTGGGCTGTCACTGTAGCCGCAATACTGGCAGCACTGCAGGTGCTGGATGCGACGGCGCTGGTGGGCGCGGTGCTGGGCACCGCCGGGGTGTTGGGTGTGGCGCTGGGCTTCGCCTTCAAGGACACGCTCGAGAACTATCTGGCGGGAATTCTGATGAGCCTGCGCCAGCCTTTCGCGCCACGCGACCACGTGGTCATTGCCGGCAACGAAGGGCTCGTGATTTCAATGACCTCGCGCGCCACCATCCTGATGACGCTGGACGGCAACCACCTGCGCCTGCCCAACGCAATGGTCTTTCGCAGCGTGACCTTGAATTACACGCGCAACCCGAGCCGGCGCTTCGATTTCGACGTCGGCATCGGCGTGGGCGAAGACCTGCTGAATGCGCAGCACATCGGCGTGCAGCAGTTGCTGAAGCTGCAGGGTGTGATGCCCAAGCCCCCGCCCCGGGCGTATATCGTGGCGCTGGGCGACTCCAGCGTGCAGTTGCGATTTCACGCCTGGGTCGACCAGCGCGAGCACGATTTCCTGCTCGTGCGCAGTGAAGCCATCCGCACCGTGAAGCTGGCGCTGGAAAGCGAGGGTATGGACATGCCCGAGCCGATCTACCGCGTGCAGATCACCGAGCGCACGGCTGCCGAGCCACCGCAGCCCGCCCCTGGGCCGCGACTCGCCGCCACGCAGTCCATGGTGGACACCCGAGCCATCAGCGACGTCAGCGAGCAG
>JBBSCV010000408.1:0-3433 GCA_038249925.1 Burkholderiales bacterium | reverse complement strand
GGCACCGCCATCGTGGTGCAGGAAGCGCCCGCCGCAGGCTTCGACCAAACGGCGGTAGACCGGCACGCTGGCGGTGCGGCCGCCTACGCACAGCACCTTGCGCTGGTCCAGCGCCACGGCGGCGGGGGCCAATGCGAGCGGCTCAGCTGCAGACTCGGCAGGCGCGGCCAGGCGCCGTTCCCGCGTCGGCGTCGGCATCGGTATCTTCATCCGCGCTCGCGCCGAAAGGTCTGGTGGATGCCGTGCGGCCTGCCCTGCGGCATGGTCCGCCAGTCGCTGTTCGCGGTCAGGCATGGGCGGGGCGGCCTGGGTGTGCGCCTGCACGCACCCGCGCCAGGTGGCCCGCTCAGCCTGCCAGGCTTCACGTTCGCGCGCATGCTCGGCCAGCATCGCGGTGGAGCGCCGCTGGGCATCGGCCAGCATGCGGCTCAGCACGGCGTTTTCGTCGATCAGCGCGGCAAAACGTGCCAGCTCCACCCGCGCTGCCTGGCCGGCCTGGAACTGCAGCATCTGCACCTCGCCCAGCAAACGCTGCTGCAGCGCGGGCGTGCTGTGGGCATGGCTGAGCACCGCCCAAAGCGCACCCGGCAGTTCGTCGCGGCCCACGCGGGCCTGCCACCAGTCGGCCAGCGCCTGTGTGCCCCGCAGCTTGACAGCCTGCTGCACGGCGGCCGCGTGACGCAGTTCCAACTCTTGCTGCAAGGCCTCGGCCAGCGGGCCGCGGCGGCGGCATTCACTCACCAGGCCTGCGTGCAGATCGTGCCCGTGCGCGCACGGCTCGGCTCTCAGCACGCGCCGCGCGATGCGGCGCAGTGCTTCATGCGGCAGGCCCACGCCCAGCAGCATGTCCAGCGCGCGGGGCTCCAGGTCCCACAGGCGACGGCGACGGCCCGGCGCGGCTATGGCTACGGCAGTATTGTTCGGCGGGGCATGGAAAAACTCAGGCGCCTCGTCGGCCACCGCTTGGTCCGCCGGTCCGTCCACCGCTTCGTCCACCAACGCAGCGGCTGCAGAAGTCGTACGCGCCCGCCGCAAACGCGCCACGGCACGGGCCAGGTTCTGCGGTGGCATGTGGCGCAACATGGCCGAAAGGGCGCAGCCGCCCTCAGGCGTGCGCCGCAGCGCGGGCCGGGTAGGCGGCCCAGTCGCGGTCGGAGACGCGGTGGCAGATACAAACAATCATTCGGTGACTGTAATACGAGTGATTCGCATTAGCAAGTGCATCAAGCTCGATCATCGCCGAACTGGCCCAGCGGCCAGTCGGCGAAGCCGCTTGCCTGGGTCGCGTGGCCTCGCGCTTGCACCTGTCCGTGGACAGCGACAGACTCGCGGCCGGCTGCGTGTGATCTGGGACTGTCGCCACCCCGAAGGCCGCGAGGGCCTTGCAGCCAGCCGACCTGCCGAGGTGACCGAGATGCCCCGCTTTGCTGCCAACCTGTCGATGCTGTTCAATGAAGTGCCGCTGCTGCAGCGCTTCGAGCGCGCTGCCCGCGCTGGCTTCAGCCACGTGGAGATGCAGTTTCCCTACGAGGCTGCGGCGCATACCCTCCTCGAATGCCTGCAGGCGCACCGCCTGACGATGGTGCTGCACAACCTGCCCGCGGGTGACTGGGCCGGCGGGGAACGTGGCATCGCTTGCCACCCCGACCGCGTGGCCGAATTCCGCGAAGGCGTGGCGCGCGCCGTCAGCTACGCCACGACGCTGGGCGTGACGCAACTGAACTGCCTGGCCGGCACGTTGCCGGCCGGTGTGGACAGCGCGACGGCGCGCCACACGCTGGTGGAGAACCTGCGCTTTGCCGCCGCCGCGCTGAAGGCAGCCGGCGTGAAGCTCTTGATCGAACCGGTGAACAACCGCGACGTCCCGGGGTTCTGGCTCGACAGCACGGCGCTCGCCTTGTCGGTTCTGGACGAAGTGGGCGCCGACAACGCCTACCTGCAGTACGACATCTATCACGCGCAACGTACCGAAGGCGAGCTCGCGGCCACGATGCAGAGGCACCTGGCGCGCATCGCGCACATCCAGGTTGCCGACAACCCGGGCCGCCACGAGCCGGGCACGGGCGAGATCGACTACGACTTTCTCTTCGCACACTTGCAGCGCATCGGCTACCAGGGCTGGATAGGCTGCGAATACCAACCCGCCACCACCACCGAAGCCGGCCTGGGCTGGCTGAAAGCGGCCCGCCGGCAATTGCGCGGCCGCTGAAGGTCAAAGACACCTGAGCGCGGTGGCCGAGGCGCCGCCGGCGTCTTGCCGAGCCGAGCCGAGCCGGGCCGAGCCGGGCCGGGCCGGGCCGGGCCGGGCAGGCCAACGCGCCCGCTAGCATCGGGGCATGAAATCTCTCTTCAAACGGCGCCTGCGGGCGCTGTTTTTCTTCGCCGCACTGCCGTTGCTGGCCGCAGCGCAGACGCCGCCGTCGGCAACCGGGCTGTCGGTGCCGAAGCCGGCGGTGACTGCGCCAGTCGAAGACGTGCCCTTCATCACCACGCCCGACCACGTCACCGTGGCCATGCTTGAACTGGCGGGCGTGGGCGCGCGAGACCACGTCATCGACCTCGGCTCGGGCGACGGCCGCATCGTCATCACCGCCGCGAAGCGCTTCGGCGCCACGGGCCTGGGCGTGGAAATCGTGCCTGATCTGGTGACGCAAAGCCGCGAGAGCGCCCGCCGCGCGGGTGTGGCGGCACGCACGCGCTTCGAGGTGCAGGACCTCTTTGTCACCGATCTGGCGCCCGCCACGGTGGTGACGATGTACTTGCTGCCCGAAGTGAACATGGCCTTGCGCCCGCGACTGCTGGCGTTGATGCCGGGCACACGCATCGTCTCGCACGACTGGGACCTGGGCGACTGGGCGCCCGACCGCACGCTGACCCTGGCCGTGCCGGAAAAGGCCATCGGTCGTGAAAAGCTCAGCCGCCTTCACATGTGGACGGTGCCGGCCCGTGTGCACGGCCTGTGGTGCGGCACCGGCGGTGCCACGCTGCAGCTGCGCCAGCACTACCAGGTGGTGACGGCGCAGCTGACGCAGGGCGACACCGCGCGCAGCTACAGCGGGCGTGTGCACGCCAGCGCGCTGCAGCTGCTGGGCGCTGGCGGTGCGGCCTGGCAGGCCACGGTGGACGGCGACACCCTGCGCGGCGGCGATGCCACCAGCACCCTGCCGTGGCGCCGTGCAGTGGGCGAGCACTGCGACTGAGGACTGCGACTGAACGCTGAAACTGAACGCAAAAACTGAGCGCTGAAACTGAGCGCCGAAACTGAGCGCTACGGCCGAAACTTCAGCCCATCTTCACCGCCGTGCCGCTGACGGCCACCATCATCATGCCGTTGGTCTCGCCCAGCACCTCGTAGTCGAAGTCGATGCCGACCACGCCGTCGGCCCCGAGTTCCTTGGCGCCTTCGATCATGTCTTCCATGGCCGCGTCGCGC
>JBBSCV010000407.1:0-3445 GCA_038249925.1 Burkholderiales bacterium | reverse complement strand
GGCGATGTGCAGGAATGGAAGTACGCCACCGGCCTGCGTGACTACCTGATGCAGAGCCTGGCCGCCGACCCGCTGATTCCGCTGTTCGAAGGCTCGCAATACGCCACCGCCAACGAAAGCGAAAACTTCGCCGAAGGCGAGGGCGCGGCCTGGTGCGTGGCTTTCACCGATGAGGGCACGCTGCTGCGCGAGAGCTACGTCAACCTCATTCCCACGGTGGCTGGTGGCACGCACGAAAGTGGCCTGAAAGACGGCCTGTTCGGCGCCATCAAGGGTTTCATCGACCTGCACAGCCTGTTGCCCAAGGGCGTGAAGCTGATGCCGGAAGACGTGTTTTCGCGCGCCAGCTTCGTGCTCAGCGCCAAAGTGCTGGACCCGCAGTTCCAGGGTCAGATCAAGGAACGCCTGAACAGCCGCGATGCGCTGCGCCTGGTGTCGGCCTACGTGAAACCTGCGCTGGAACTGTGGCTGAACCAGCATGTCGATCTGGGCAAGAGGCTGGCAGAACTCGTCATCCGCCAGGCGCAGACGCGCCAGCGTGCATCGCAGAAGGTGGAAAAGCGCAAGGGCAGCGGCGTGGCCGTGCTGCCGGGCAAGCTGACTGATTGCGAAAGCCGCGACCTGCTCTTCAACGAAGTGTTTCTGGTGGAAGGCGACAGCGCCGGCGGCAGCGCCAAGATGGGCCGCAACAAGGAAACGCAAGCCGTGCTGCCGTTGCGCGGCAAGGTGCTGAACACCTGGGAAGTGGACCGCGACCGGCTCTTCGGCAACACCGAAATCCACGACATCTCGGTGGCCGTGGGCGTGGACCCGCACGGCCCCAACGACAACCCCGATTTCAGCGGTCTGCGCTACGGAAAGATCTGCATCCTGAGCGACGCCGATGTCGACGGTTCGCACATCCAGGTGCTGCTGCTGACACTCTTTTTCCGCCATTTCCCGAAGCTGGTGGAGCGCGGCCATGTGCACATCGCGCGGCCGCCGCTCTACCGCATCGATGCGCCCGCGCGCGGCAAACGCCCGGCCGCCAAGCTCTATGCGCTGGACGAAGGCGAACTGGAGGCCGCGCTCGACAAGCTGCGCAAGGAAGGCGCCAAGGAGGGCAGCTGGAACATCAGCCGCTTCAAGGGCCTGGGTGAGATGAATGCCGATCAGTTGTGGGAAACCACGCTCAACCCAGAGACACGGCGGCTGCTGCCCGTCAGCTGGCAGGGCCGCGGCTTCGACGCCACCGGCACGCTGCTGTCCAAGCTGATGGGCAAGGGCGAAGCGCAGGCGCGGCGCGACCTGATGGAGTTGCGCGGCGACGAGGTCGAAGTCGACGTCTGAAGTCGTTCGGTTTTCGGTAAGCCCGAACGAGTGGACATCTTGCGGAACCGTCGCGTGCCTGGTGCGCACCAACGGGGTCGAGAACGTACTTCAGAGGGACGGAGCGAATGAACGACAAGGCACTGCACATCAGCGACGTGCTGACGGGTTTGCTCGCCAGCTACGGCATGAACGTGCTGGGCGCCATCGTGACACTGGTCGTCGGCTTCATGATTGCCGGCTGGATGGCGAAGGTCACCAACCGGGCAATGCAAAGAGCCGACAAGGTCGATGCCGCCTTCAAGCCGCTGCCGGGCAAGATCGTTCGCGTCGTGATCATCGTCTTCACGCTGATTGCGGTGCTGAACCGCTTCGGCGTCCAAACCACCAGCGTCATCGCCTTGCTCGGCGCCGCCGGCCTGGCTGTCGGCCTGGCGCTGCAAGGCACGTTGAGCAATGTCGCCGCCGGTGTGATGCTCTTGCTCTTTCGCCCTTTCAAGATCGGCGACGCGGTCAAGCTCGATGGCGAAGTTTTCGTGATCGACGCGCTGGGCTTTTTCGTCTGCAAGGCGCACTTGCCCGATGGGCCCTCTGCCTTCCTGCCGAATTCGCGGATCTGGGGCCAGACCATCATCAATTTGTCAGTCACCGATCAGGACCTGCGCCGCATCGATGAGACCTATGGCATCGGCTATGGCGACGACATCGGGGTCGCGCTGGCCATCCTGCAGCGCGTCGCGGCTGAGGAGCCGCGTGTGCTGGCCGACCCCGCGCCGCTCATCAAGGTGGAGAGCCTGGGCGACAGTTCGGTGAACATCATCTTTCGTGCATGGACGGCCAGGACGGATTGGTTCGAGACCAAGCTCGACCTCATACAGCGCTGCAAAGAGGCGCTGGAAGCTGGCGGCATCTCGATCCCGTTCCCGCAGCGAGATGTGCATGTCGTCGCGCTGCCAGCGCCGCCGACAGCGGCCTGACTCACACGGTCTGTCTGCGGCCTGTCTGCGGCCTGTCTGCGGAATGTCTGCGGAATGTCTGCCGGGCAGGCCAGCGCAGGTGTCTCCTGGCCGGCCGCACACAGGCGAAAATGCGCGTTTTCGCCTGAGCGCGCCCTGACGCCCCGTTCCCCCGCCTGCCGATGCCCGACGACCTGTTTTCTGTTCCCGCCAGCCCAGCCGCCGAACCCGGTGATTCGCTGGCGCTGGCCGACTACGCCGAACGCGCCTATCTCGAATACGCCCTCAGCGTCGTCAAGGGCCGCGCGCTGCCCGACGTGTGCGACGGCAACAAGCCGGTGCAGCGGCGCATCCTCTACTCGATGTTCCGCATGGGCCTGGCCTACACCGGCAGCGGCGCGAGTGGTGCCCCACGGCCGGTGAAAAGTGCGCGCGTGGTCGGTGATGTGCTCGGCCGCTACCACCCGCACGGCGACACCGCGGCCTACGACGCGCTGGTGCGCATGGCGCAGAACTTCAGCCAGCGCTACCCGCTCATCGACGGCCAGGGCAACTTCGGCAGCCGTGACGGCGACGGCGCTGCGGCCATGCGCTACACCGAAGCGCGCCTGGCGCCCATCGCGCGCCTGATGCTGGACGAGATCGACGAAGGCACGATCAACTTCCAGCCCAACTACGACGGCAGCACGGAAGAACCCAAACAGCTGCCAGCGCGGCTGCCGTTTGTGCTCTTGAACGGCGCCAGCGGCATTGCCGTGGGCCTGGCCACCGAGGTGCCCAGCCACAACCTGCGCGAGGTGGCTGCGGCCAGCATCGCTCTGCTGAAAGACGACAAGCTCAGCGACGACGAGCTGTTTGCCTTGCTGCCGGCGCCTGATTTCCCCGGCGGCGGGCAGATCATCAGCAGCACGGCTGACATCCGCGACGCCTATGCCAGCGGCCGCGGCAGCCTGAAGGTGCGCGCACGCTGGGTCATCGAAGACCTGGCGCGCGGCCAGTGGCAGCTGGTGGTGACGGAACTGCCACCGCAGACCAGCACGCAGAAGGTGCTGGAAGAGATCGAGGAGATCACCAACCCCAAGGTCAAGACCGGCAAGAAGGCGCTGGCGCCCGAGCAGGTGCAGCTGAAGGCCGCCGTGCTGGCCGTGCTGGACACGGTGCGCGACGAGAGCAACAAAGAT
>JBBSCV010000406.1:0-3446 GCA_038249925.1 Burkholderiales bacterium | reverse complement strand
GCCGTTGTTCATCGCCGTGCTGTCGACGCCGTCGCGTGAAGAAGCCCTGCGTGCCATCGCACCGCTTTCTGCCCTGTCCACGCTGCGTTTCGAGACCAAGGTGACGGTGCTCAACCGCGCCCTGGGCCGCCCGCTCGACACACGCTGGCCTCTCGCCACGGCGCAGTTTGCAGGCCGCAGCCTGTTTGAGATCGACGAGGTGACCGACCCGCAGGTGCAGCCCGGCGCCGCGCCGGGCACCTTGCCTGCCGGGCTGGCCTGGGTGACGATGACTGCTCCCGCCGGCGATGGGGTGCTGCGCGAAATTTCGGCCGGTGCCTGGTTGGAGACGTTGGCCGAAGGCAGTGCTCCATAGCTGACGTTCAGTAGCCGAAATTCACGCGCTCCGCCTTTTGCGTCATGCCCGACTGGAACCAGCCCAGGTTCATGCCGATCAGCGCCGCTTCGGTGTTGGCCCAGATGTAGGTCACGCTCTTGCCGGTGGCGGCGTCGAGCAGCGCGAACTTCAGAATCGGCTTCTTCGTGTTCTGGTAGGTCAACAAGGCCAGCTCCAGCAGGTAAGGGCTGGGGGTGCCGTCGTTGTACAGCACGGGGATGCGCTGGCCTTCCGAGTGCAGCTGCACACGGCGCGTGAAGCTGGTGACCTTGTCGTCGGCGGTGGCCTGCGGGCCCGCGTGCTTGATCCACACCCAGCCTTGGAAGTAACGCACCTTGCGGCTGCGCGAGGCCGTGTCCGTCTTGTTGCCGGCCAGCAGCACACCGGCTTTGTCGCGCACTTGTTCCAGCGCCCAGTTTTGGTCTTCGCTGAGCTTGAAGGTCTGATCGGCCACCGCGCCTGCGGGCGCCACTGCAGCACAGCGGCCGGGCTGCACGCGGCCTTCGAAGACCCTGTCGGTGGGGTTGAAGCGCCAATACACGGCGCAGCCGACCGTGGCTTTGGGCTCACTCGCCGCCAGCAGTGCCAGCGCCTCGGGCTTCTTGTGGGCATCGACGAAGCCGGCCGACTCAGGCAGCTCGAACGTGTCTTGCCGGATGGCCGCTTCCTGGCTGTCCAGGCTGAGCGCAAACAACTGCTGGCGCAGCGGCCGGTTCAGCTCGGTGCCGGGGGTCGTCTGCACATAGAACACGGTGGTGCCCAGTTTGGGCAGCGCCACCGGGGCGACGACGCGGTGCAGGTGCGCCACCGCATCCTCTTTCTTCAGCACTTTGGCGTCGGCGGCGTCGAGTTTCTGCTGCCAGACCTGTTCGTTGTTGTTCCACTCGCCCGCCAGCCACGTGGCCAGGCGTTGCAGGTCGGCCTGGGTGGTCGGGGTGGCAGGACCAGAGGCAGCCTGTGCAAAGGCCGGCGCCGAGGCGCAAAGCACCAGGCCAAAGCACAGCGCGGCAGCAATGCGCAGGGAGGTCTGTCCGTTCATGGGGCGGTTCTGCGGCGGTGTGCTCGTGAGCGCGTGGTCAAGCAGCGCTGGCCAGAAGCAGCGCCGAAGGGGGAGCGTTCCAGACCGAAGCCTGGTCGTGAACGAGATGCGCCAGGTGCGAAAACACCCGTTCAAGGTGCTTGATGCGGTGCGGCTGCCCCATCACCCAGGGGTGGATGGACAAGGCCAGCAAGCGCCCGGCGCCGAGCGCGCGCGCCTCGCGCAGCAGGAAGGCGGCGGCGTCGATAACCTGGTCGGCGTACTCGCTTTCGGCGTGGCCGTTGTCGACCACGATGAAGCGGTCTTCCAACTCCAGCGGCAGCGGTAAACAAGTCAGTGGGCCTCCGCGTGTGTGCTGGGCGTAGGGCAGTTCGTCATTCACCCAGTCGGCGCACCAGGTAATGCCGGCCTCGCGCAGCAGGTCGGGCGTGTGCGCCGATTGCGAACGCGCTGGCGACAGCCAGCCGGTGATCGGTGTCGCGGTGAACGGTTTCAATGCCGCCAGCGAGCGGGCGATCAGCGCCGCCTCGTCGGCCTCGGCCATGCCGCCGTGGTGCACGCTGTCCATGTTCCAGCCGTGGCCCAGCAGTTCGGCGCCGGTGGCAGCCACGTGGCGCAGCAGGGCCGGATAGCGCTCGGCCACTTCGCCGTTCACGGCCGCGCTGGCGGTCAAACCCGCGGCCTGCAGGGCCTGCAACACACGGAACACGCCGACGCGGTTGCCGTAGTCGCGCAGCGTGTAGTGGCGCAGGTCCGGGTACGGCATGGTCATGTTGCCCGGCGCCTTGAAGCCTTCCCCGCGCGGGTTGAGCGGGAAGTGTTCCAGGCTCAGGTTGATCCACACCGCCAGCGGCTTGTCAACGGGCCACTGCACGGTGGGGCGTGATTCGAGCGGCGCCCAGTCGTAGCGCGCGTGGTCCATGCCATATCGCGGCAAGGCGAGACTCACTTCGCTACCCCCGCGATGTGCTGCACGGCGTCGTCGTAGTGATGCGCCAGGTAGTGCTGCGCAATCTCGCGGCCGGTTGCGAACCACACGCCCTGATGGCCGGCAATGTGGTCCAGCGCGCGCGCCAACGCGTCGAGCCGGTGCGGGTGGCTGACCTGATAGGCATGCAGGGGGATGCACAGCACCGTGCCGCTGGCCTCGCCTTCGGCGTACAGGCGGTCGAAAGCATCGCAGATCATGGTCTCGTAGCGCCGCGGCTCGATCTTGTTCACGACATAGACGATGGTGTCATTGAGTTCCAGCGAGTATGGAATCGACACGAAGCGCCGCCCGCTGCGGGTGATGACGGGCGTGGGCTGGTCGTCGTGGAACAGGTCGCAGGTGTACAGGCCGCCGGCCTCGGCGAACATGTCCACCGTGTGTTCGGAGTGCGACAGCGCCGGCGCCAGGTAGCCGTCGCAATGCTGTCCGGTGTGGCGGGTGATGGCCGCCATCGACTCGGCGATGGCGGCGCGCTCTTCGTCCTCGCTCTGGCCGTAGGTGTAGCGCGTGTTGTAAAGGCCGTGGCTGAAGAATTCCCAACCGCGCTCGGCGGCCGCGGCGATGACTTCGGGGTGGTGCACCAACAAGGCGGTGGACAGCGAGACCGAGCCGCGGATGCCGTGCGCATCGAGCACGCGCATCATGCGCGGATGGCCGACGCGGTTGCCCCAGTCGCGCGTGGCGTAACCCAGCACGTCGGGCACCGGGCGCGGCCACGCCTTGCGCTTCAGGTTGGGCGGCGGGTCCAGCTCATAGAACTCGATGTTCGGGGCCACCCACACGGCAATGCGCGCGCCGCCGGGCCAGGTGATGCGCGGCCGGCCGGCATAGGGCCAGTAACCGTAGAGCCCGGGGTCGGCCTTCATTCCCGGGCCAGAAAGTCCTGAACTTCCTGCACGCCGACCACGTCGGCGTACTTCAGTGCCATGTCGGTGAGGTTGGCGAAGTGGTAGCTCTCGTGCTTGTCGGCCACGCACTCCTCGGGCACGATGGTGCGGTAGCCGTGCATCAGGCTGTCCACCGCGGTGGCGCGCACGCAG
>JBBSCV010000405.1:0-3458 GCA_038249925.1 Burkholderiales bacterium | reverse complement strand
CTCGGTGGTGGCCTTCAACTTCGCTGAGCTCGCGGCCTTCAACGGGCTGACCACAGGTGCCGGCTACACCTTCAACAGCGCCTTGACGGCCGACAGCGATGTCTACCGCATCAGCTTTGCCGTGACCCCGGTGCCTGAACCCGGCACGTACGCCCTGCTCATCGCCGGCCTGGCCGGTGTGGGCTTCGTGGTGCGCCGCCGTCGCGCTGGCCTGGTGCAGGCTGGCACAGCTGCGGGCTGAAGCGCAGGCGCGGGTGCTCTGTTCCAATCCAACTCCAGGTGCTGCACGCCAGTTTGCCTGCAGCACCGGCCTTCGATGAACGAACACCTGCTGCTTGTTGAAGACGACGACGCGATCGCGGTGGCCCTGCGCCTTCACCTCGAAGACGCGGGCTACCGCCTTCATCGCGAAGCCAACGGCCAACATGCCATGGCCGCCATCGACCGGCAGCGCTGGGACCTGGTGCTGCTGGACCTGATGCTGCCCGGTGCCGATGGCTGGGAGGTGTGCCGTCACCTGCGCGCACGGCATGCCGACGTGCCGGTCATCATGCTCAGCGCACGTTCTGCCGAGGCGCACCGTGTGCTGGGGCTGGAACTGGGCGCCGACGATTACGTGGCCAAGCCGTTTTCGATGCTCGAACTGGTCGCGCGCATCAGGGCGTTGCTGCGGCGCATCGAACAGATGCGCTCCAACAACGCCACGAAGCAGGAGTTTCGGTTCGGCCCCTTCCGCCTGGACACCGTGCGCCGGGAACTGATGCGCGGCGATGTGGTGCTGCCCTTGACGCTGCGCGAATTCGACCTGTTGCACTTTCTGCTGAAGCACCCGGGGCGACCGTTCAGCCGCGGTGAACTGCTGCAGCGCGTGTGGGGTGATGGCTTCGACGGCTACGAGCACACCGTCAATTCGCACATCAACCGGCTGCGCAGCCGCATCGAAGACGACCCGCGCGACCCGCAGCGTGTCGTCACGGTCTGGGGTGTGGGTTACCGCTTCGACCTCGAGCCCGCCACATGAAGCCGGCTCGGTCCTTCACCACCCGTCTGTCGCTGGCACTGGCCCTGCTGCTGCTGGCCTATGGCGCCTTTGTCGCGCTGCTGGGGCGCGAGGTGGCGGCTGAGCAGGAGCAGGAATCCCTGCAGCGCCTGTCACACGGTCTGGCCGGGCACATCGTTGGCCATTGGCCCGAAATCACATCGATCAACCGTGACGAGGCCGAACGTTCGGCGCGTGGCGAGTTGTTGTCGATGCTGATGACGGTCAACCCCGGCGTGCAGGTGTATTTGCTGGACGCCGACGGCCGCGTGCAGCATTACATCGGCGAGCCGGGCATGGTGCGGCAGAAGCAGGTGGACCTGGCGCCCGTGATCGCCTTCCTGGCCGGCGCCGCCCTGCCGCTGCGGGGCACCGACCCCATGGGCTACGCGGCGCCGCGCATCTTCAGCGCGGCGATGTTCCCGGTGCGCCCTGGCGACACGCGTCCGCCGGGCTATCTGTACGTCGTCCTCGACAGCAAGGCGCGCGATGCGGTGGCCGCGCAAGTGGGTGCCGGACGGCTGTGGCGCGGCGCGGCGCTGGCCGCCGGCATCGGCCTGCTGGTGACTATGGGGCTGGGTCTGTTCACCTTCCGCCGCCTGAGCCTGCCCTTGCACCAGTTGGCTCAACGCCTGCGCAATTACAGCCAGCGCGGCGCGATGCCCGAAGGCGCTGCGGCGCCGTCGGCCGCGCGCCCGGCGGGCGACGAAGTGCAGGCCATCGACGCAGCCTTCGACGACTTGAAGCAGCGCATCGAGTCGAACGCCGAGCGCGAGCAACGCCAGGTGGCCGACCATCGCGAGATGATGGCCAGCGTGGCGCACGACCTGCGCACGCCGCTGACGGCGCTGCATGGCCACCTCGAAGCCCTGGCCGGCGAGGCCGCACCCGACGCCACCCGACGCGCCGCCATGCTGCAGGCGGCACTGGCGCAAAGCCGCAAGGTGGGCCGCCTGTCGCAACAGCTGTTCGAGCTGGCCGCGCTGCAGTCCACGCAGCAGGTGCTGCACCGCGAACGTTTCAGTCTGGACGAGGTGGTGACCGATGCGGTGCAGAAGTTCGGGTTCAGCGATGCCCTGCCCGCGGTCACGCTGCATGGCGTGCCGCCGGGCAGGCTGGAACTCGATGGCGACCTGCAACTGATCGAGCGCGCCTTGACGAACCTGATCGACAACGCCGTGCGCCACGCCCCTGGCAGCAGCCCGGTGCGGGTGAGCTTGCGGCGCGAAGGTACGCAGGCCGAGATCGTGGTGGAAGACGGCGGGCCGGGGTTGCCGGGTGAACTGCACCAGCGGCTGGACCAGGGCCTGTCGCTGCGCGACCCGCCCATCAAGCGCAGCAGCGGTGGCATCGGGGGGCTGGGGCTGGCCATCGCGCAACGTGTGGCCGTGCTGCATGGCGGCAGCCTGCGGCCGCTGCCGGCGCCCTTGGGCGGCACGCGGCTGTGTCTGGCGCTGCCGCTGGCCGCGTAGCGGCGCAGCGGCGTTTCAGCTGCGCGACGGCGCGTTGGCCGGCGGGTTCACGATCCAGACCCGGCCGTCTTCGGTCAAGACGACCATCCCCGAGCCGTCGGCCAAGGCGGTCGCCATGCCCACGCGGGCCGGCAACGGCACCGACTGCTGCTCGGCCCAGTTCGCCGCCGGATTCAACACGCGCAGCCGCCGGCCATCCTGACTGGGCAGGACGAGCAGGCCCCGCAACCAGACCGAGAGGTCGAGTTCGCGGCTGCCGATGCGGTGCGTGCTGACATCGTTCAACAGCCGGCGTCGGGTCAGGTTCTGGCCGTCTTGTTGATAGACATGCAAGACACCGCCGATGTGCGGCGTGTGCACGGCCAGCCATTGACGGCCGTCGGTGGTGGGCGCCAGCCAGCGGTGAAAGCCGCCGACGGTGTCGCCGATCGCGGCTACCTGCAAACCCTTTTCGCGGGCTGGGTCGGCCGTCACCAGCACAAGCTGCCCGCCGTCGGGCCCTGCGCGCACGATTAGCAGGCCGAAGCGTCCCGGCGCACCCGGCAACGCCACGGGCCTGGGCGCGATGTCCTCAAAGACATGAGGCGCCGGCAGGGTCAAGCTGCGCAGCACGTCCAGCCCGTGGCGTTCTAGCCAGAGCACACGCGTGGCCTCGATGCCATCGCCCAGCACGCCGTGGTCGTAGCGGCTGGCATCGGGCCCGGCCAGCACGGCGATGTGACCGCCGCCACCGCGGCCATCCAGGTCGACCTGCAGGGGCCGCGCGTCGGGCAGCACGGCGTCTTGCGAGCGCGCCACTTCGCGCCATCGCCCAGCGCCGTCGGGTTCGAAGCGGGCGATGCGGTGGCTGGGCGGGTCGGTGCGTCGCGAGCTGTCCGTCTGGCCTTCCATCACGCTCACCACACCCACCACGGCCAGCGGCAAGATCAGCAGCCCCGCATGAACCG
>JBBSCV010000404.1:0-3465 GCA_038249925.1 Burkholderiales bacterium | reverse complement strand
TTTCAGCGCGTGGTGCACGGTGCGCATCTGGCGGTCGATCCAGGGCTGCGAACGCTGCGCCTCGCTGCGGCCGGACCATGTCGCTTCCAGGCGCGCCAGGATGGACGCGTCGAGCAGACCGTCGGCCAGCGCTTCCCAGGTACGCACCTCGGTGCGCTCACGGCCGCTGGGTGGCAGCAGCTTGCCCACGGGCGACAGCGTTTCGAGGTATTCGACGATGACGCGCGAATCGAAGATGGCCTCGCCGCCGTCCAGCACCAGGCATGGCACCTTGCCCAGCGGGTTGCTCTTGAGGATGGCCTCGTTGGCCCAGACGTCCTCCAGCACCAGCTCGCATTCGAGCTTCTTCTCGGCCATCACCACGCGCACTTTGCGCACGTAAGGGCTGGTCAGTGAACCTATGAGTTTCATGGTGTGCCGCGCTGTGCGCTGTTGCCTGTGCCGCTTTTTCCCGATTCCCCCTCGGGTCGAAGTCATTCTAGCGACGGGGCCTGCCGGTTCGAGCCTGTGAAAGAGTGGCCACTTGTCGCGCCATTCCGGACTCTGGCCTGTCTTGTCAGGCCCGCGCAACAGGCGCACACTGAACCTGCAGCCAGGTCGACAGTCGCGCACCTTCGCACCGCAGCGCAGCACCCATCCCCCCGCTCCCCTTGCTTCGCACTGTCTCCTTTCCCAGTCCCAGGCTTCCGATTACCGGGCCTGCGTCTCCCCGCGCCGGCAGCCAGCTGCCGGCATCTTCCCCACCCTCGCAAAGGAGGTTCCGAGATGAACTTGACGATCAGCGGCCATCACCTGGAAGTTACCCCTGCTCTACGTGAGTACGTACTTACTAAATTGGAGCGTGTCACCCGGCATTTCGACCAGGTCGTGGACGTGACCGTGTTGCTGACCGTGGAGAAGTTGAAAGAAAAGGAACGGCGGCAGAAGGCCGAAGTGACCCTGCACGTGAAGGGCCGGGACATCTTCTGTGAGCAGTCGAGCGAAGACCTGTATGCCGCCATCGACCAGCTGATGGACAAGCTCGACCGCCAGGTCGTGCGCCACAAGGACCGCGTGCAAGACCACCACCACGCCACCGCCAAGCGGCTGGACATTCCTGCGGTCTGATGCGCGCAGCACGGCCCCGCCCGGGGCCTGCATTCCTGAACGGCTCTTCACGAAAGCGAGGGGCCGTTTTTGCATGCCGAGCTCTGTGTTGCTGCGGCGCCGCATTCGTGTGGCATCCACCCGATTCAGGGTCCTCTTCCTTGTCAGGGCTTGTGGGTCGAGGTCTATGATCGCCCTCCTTTCGCAACATCCCGTTCGCTTCGCCACCCCGTGGACGCGGCAACGAGGACCGGCCCGATGAACCGTCTCGCTGCAATCCTGCCTGCCAGCAATGTGCTGGTGAATGTGGATGCGACCAGCAAGAAGCGCGTCTTCGAGCACGCTGGCCTGCTGTTCGAAAACCAGCATGCCATCGCGCGCAGCACCGTCACCGACAACCTCTTCGCACGTGAACGCCTGGGCTCCACCGGCCTGGGTCATGCCGTGGCCATTCCGCACGGGCGCATCAAGGGCCTGAAGAACCCGCTGGCCGCCGTGCTGCGTGTGCAGCAGCCGATTCCGTTCGACGCCCCTGACGACGAGGCGGTTGCGCTGCTGATATTCCTGCTGGTGCCCGAAGCAGCGACGCAGCGGCATCTGGAGATCTTGTCCGAGATCGCAGAAATGCTGAGCGACCGCGAATTGCGCGAACGCCTGAAGGCCGAACCCGACGCTGCGGGCGTGCACAAGCTGATTTCCGATTGGGAACCGCTCAAATCCGTCGCCTGACCCTGCCGGCCGCAGGCGCAGGTACGGCAGCGGGCAAAGACGCATGAAGCCGACATCGATCAGCGCCGAAGCGCTGTTCGAAGCCCACCGCGAAACCTTGCGCTGGGAATGGATAGCCGGGCATGCCCACCCCGAACGCCGCTTCGACGACGCTGCCGTGCTGAATGCGCGCAGTTCAGCCGACCTCGTGGGCTACCTGAACTACATCCACCCCTACCGGGTGCAGATCGTCGGCCGGCGTGAGGTGGCCTACCTGTTGGCGAGTGCGCCAGAAGCCCAGGAAAGGCGCATCTCGCGCATCGTCGCGCTGGAGCCGCCAGTGCTCATCGTCGCCGACGAGCAGGTGCCGCCCGACCGCCTGGTGGCCATGTGCGACCGCGCGCAGATCCCGCTTTTCGTCACGCGTGAATCGGCCGGCCACGTCATCGACGTGGTGCGCGGCTACCTCGGGCAGCACTTCGCCGAACGCACCTCGCGCCACGGCGTGTTCATGGACATTCTGGGCCTGGGCGTGCTGCTCACCGGTGAAAGCGGTCTGGGCAAGAGTGAACTCGGGCTGGAACTCATCAGCCGCGGCCACGGCCTGGTGGCCGACGACGCGGTGGACATCTTCCGCATCAGCCAGACGGCGCTGGAAGGCCGCTGCCCGGCGCTGCTGCAGAACCTGCTGGAAGTGCGCGGAATCGGGCTGCTGGACATTAAGGCCATCTTCGGCGAGACCGCGGTGCGGCGAAAGATGCGTCTGAAGGTCATCGTGCACCTGGTGCGCAAGGAAACCATGGAGCGCGACTTCGAGCGCATTCCCTACGAGCCGCTCAACGAAGACGTGCTGGGCCTGCCGGTGCGCAAGGTCGTCATTGCGGTGGACGCCGGCCGCAACCTGGCCGTGCTGGTGGAAGCCGCGGTGCGCAACACCGTGCTGCAGCTGCGCGGCATCGACACCTACCAGGACTTCATCAAGCGCCACCAGGCGGCGATGGAGCAGGGCGGCACCGACTGAAGCGTGCCGCGGCTGGCCCGCCGGGGCTGGCCGATCAGGAATGACGGCGACCGCTATTTGAGTTGCGGGTGGGCGTGCGGCGCTTGCCTGCGTTCGCAGCCGGGCTTGGTGCAGCGCGCATAGAGCGACAGCGAATGCTCCTGCAGCTCGAAGCCGCGGGCGATGGTTACCGCGCGCTGGCGCTGTTCGATTTCGGCGTCGAAGAACTCTTCGACGTGGCCGCAGTCCAGGCACACCAGATGGTCGTGGTGGTCGCCTTCGTTCAGTTCGAAGACGGCCTTGCCGCTTTCGAAGTTGCTGCGCGACAGCAGGCCGGCCTGCTCGAACTGCATCAGCACGCGGTAGACGGTGGCCAGGCCGATGTCGGCCCCTTCGGCCAGCAAGGCCTTGAACACGTCCTCGGCCGTCATGTGGCGGCGCTGGGTGTTCTGGAACACTTCCAGAATCTTGATGCGCGGCAGCGTCGCCTTCAGGCCGCTGCTCTTCAGATCTTCCATTCGCGTCATCACCGTCTCCCAGGCCACCCCGGGCTGGCCCCTGTGCAGGACACACCCCTCGCTAGAATGCGTCCGATCATAGCCAGCCGGGCCGCGTTGCCAGCGCCGCCTGCGTGACCCCTGGCCCCCACCTCTTTCCTCACGCCTGCGTCT
>JBBSCV010000403.1:0-3478 GCA_038249925.1 Burkholderiales bacterium | reverse complement strand
GAATCCGGCGTGATGGCCAAGCCAGGCGCTGCAATGTGCATGCCGAAAATCACCGTGCCGCTGCCCAGGCCCTGCACCGACAGCGCGTCGTCGATCTCGGTCGTGGCCGAGTCGTCGATGGAGAAGGCCTGCACGGCCGCCACGGGCAGTGCTTCCGTCAGCGTGTCCTGCAAGGGAGGCGGCATCAGCCCGGTGCCGAACCTGTAGCCCTTCGGAAACTGGTCGAAGAGAAAGCGCTGCCAGTGGAACTGGTAGGGGCTGGCGATGGCGCCGGCGCCGGTCAGCAGGTCGAGCGGCGCGCGCTGCGCGGTCTTCGCGGCCTGCACCACGGCCTTGTACTCGGGGCCGTTCTTGTCGGGCTTGAAAAGAATGCGGTAGAGCTCTTGCTGCACCGGCGCCGGGCAGCGGCCGGCCACCAACTCGGCGGCCCAGGTCTCGATCTGCGCTGCCATCTGCTTCTTGCGCTCGATGCCCAGCAGCGCGGCTTTCACCGTTTCTTCGGGCGCCTTCTTGAACTGGCCCTTGCCGAGCCGGCGAAAGTAATGCGGCGCGTCGAAGAGGCGCAGCAGCATCGCCGCTTGTTGTTCCGGGCTGGCGTTGGCGCTGAAGTACTCGCGCGCCAGGTCGGCGAAGTGAAATTCGCCCTCGGCGGTGCCGCCGGCTGCGAATTCCCAGGCCAGGTCGAGGTCGATCTCCGCGGCCAGCGCCGTGGCACTGGCCAACAGCGCCGCCGGGGCGGGTTTGTCGAAGCGCAGCATCACGTTGGCGCCTTTGACCTTCACCCGCTTGCCGGAGTCGAGTTCGACCTGCAGCGAGTTTTCGGCCTCGGACATCAAGCGGCCGGCGTGGAATTTGCCGGCGTCGTCGAAAAGCACGTTCATCAGTTCAAGACGCAGAGCAGGCGCTCGCGTTCCTCGGGGGTTGCCAGCAGTTGCGGGAGGCCGGGGTCGAAGGTGAGCAGGCGCGCGCCGTGGCGGGCGGCTGCGGTCAGCAGGTAGGCGTCTGTGATCTGGCGGTGGCCGAAGAGGCCCGCTGTGCAGCAGGCCGCCACCTGCTCGAAACCGAAATCAAGGGCCAGCAGGCGGTGATGCGGATGCGCGGTGTTGCGCAGCAGCAGCTCGGCCACCTGCGGCACGGAAATCGGGCGACCGGAGAAAGCCGGCTGCGAAACGATGCGCACGAAGGCCGCCTGCGTCAGCGTCGTGGTGGCCCAGCCTTCAGCGGCATGGCGCTTGAACCAGTGGCGCACGGCCTCGTGATGTTCATGCGCGGGCCAGCCCAGGGCAATGAGGGCATTGGCGTCGAGCAGCCAGCTCAAGACGCCTCGTCCAGCAGGTCTTTTACCCGGGCTGCGCTGACCTTCGGGGTGTCCGCCGGCAACTCGAAGAACCAGACCCCATCCTGCTGCCGCATCGGCAGGCGCTCGGCGCTGCCCATGCGGATCAGTTCCGACACGGCCTGCCCCAGCTTCAGCGAGCGTGCGCGCGCGTACGCCTGCGCGGTGGCGAAGGCATCACTTTCCAGAGACAGCGTGGTGCGCATGGTTGATGCAGTTTGGTGTGAGTGATGCAGTTTAGCCGGACGCGCGTCGTCGCTGGCCTTCGATGGCCTTCGCTGGCTCTGATGCCTCGGCGTCGTGCCCTGCGCTACTGTGTCGGCTGCCGCAGCTTCGGGTTCATCCTAGGGGGGCGACTGACTGAAAATCTGACCGGTCCTTACTTCCACTCACCCAGGTTCCCCTCTGCTTGCCATGAGCTTCACCTTTGCCACGTTCGCCCCCTCAGCACCCACGCGTGCGCCCACGCCCACTCCCGCGCAGCTGCCCGGCCGCCTGCCTGGCCGCCTGGCCGCCATGGCCGCTGCGGTCGCGGCGCTGAGCCTGGCTGCCTGCACCACCGTGCCGGCAAACACCGCAACACCCGCCGCAACACCCGCCGCTTCACGCGCTGCGGCTGTGCCTGGGGCGGCACCCGCAGTCCGTCCCGCCGCAGTCCCTGCCATCGCAGCTGCCGGCGCAACTGCTGGCCCGGCCGCTGGCAGCCCGGCTGGCACCCCCGCTGGCGCCGCAGCCGCCCGCCCCGACCCCACCGCACCGCGCCCCTTTGCCGAGGTGGCGCTTGACGCCAAGCGGCAGGATGGCTTCGTGCCCATCTGGCGCAAGGACGACAAGGTCTGGCTGGAGATTCCCAAGGAACGCCTGGGGCAGCCGATGCTGTTCAGCGTCAACGTGGCGCAGACCGTTGGCGAACGTGGCCTTTACGCCAGCCAGATGGGCCCGCGCTGGATGGTGGAATTCCGCCGCACCGGCAACCAGATGCAGCTGGTGGCGCGCCAGACGGGCTTTCGCGGTGAGCGTGACGCCGCCAGCGGCCGCGCCGTGGCTCAGGCCTTCAGCGAGAGCCTGATCACGAGCAGCCCTGTGGCCAGCGCCGACCACCCCGAGCGCAAGTCGGTGCTGGTGGATGCCAGCATGCTGCTGGCCGACCTCATCGGCTACGGCTCGGCGCTCGAGCGCGCCTTCCGGCTGCCGTTTGCAGCCGACCGCGCCAACTCGTTCTTTCAGGACGCACGCGCCGAAGAAGGCCTGACCACGTTGTCGGCCAAGGTGCACTACGCCGTGGCACGCCTGCCCGCGCCGCCGCTGTTGACGCCGGGCGCGCCAGCGCCGGTGCAGACGCCGCCGCCGATGACCACGCCCGACGCGCGCAGCCTCTTCGTCACCTTCGTCTACAACCTGCGTGAACTGCCGGCGCAGCCGATGACGCCGCGTGCCGCCGATCCGCGCGTGGGCTATTTCACCGACAGCTACACCGACCTGTCCGACGACCGCCGCACCAATGCCAAGGTGCACAACATCAAGCGCTGGCGCCTGGACAAGAAAGACCCGCAGGCGGCCCTGAGCGAGCCGGTGCAGCCCATCACCTTCTGGATGGACCGCAACATTCCAGAGCGCTACCGCAAGTCTGTCGAGGCCGGCATCGTCGAGTGGAACAAGGCTTTCGAGCGCATCGGTTACAAGAACGCCCTGGTGGCCAGGCAGCAGCCCGATGACGCCGCCTTCGACCTGATGGACTCGCGCCATGCGTCCGTCCGCTGGTTCCTCGGTGCCGATGTCGGGTTTGCGCAGGGCCCGAGCCACAGCGACCCGCGCACCGGCGAAATTCTCGACGCCGACATCCGCATGAGCGACGTCTTCGGCCGCGGCGGCCGCCGCCTGGCGCGTGACGACATCTACAGCGGCACACAGCGGCCGGCGTGGCAGGCGCGGATCGACACCGTTGCAGCCGCTGCGGTCGGCAGCGACGCTTGCACCTATTCGCAGGAAAGCGCTGACGAAATGGACTTCGCCTTCGACCTGCTGGAGGCCCGCGGCGAGCTCGACCCCGACAGCCCCGAGACCGAAGCCTTCGTGCAGAACCTCATCAAGGACGTCATCACGCACGAGGTGGGCCACACCCTCGGCTTGCGCCACAACTTC
>JBBSCV010000402.1:0-3494 GCA_038249925.1 Burkholderiales bacterium | reverse complement strand
TGCGCGGGTGCGCGAGTGCAGATGTGTACGCGAGCACGGTTGTGGCTGGCACAGGCTTTGCATAAGTAGACCCGACACTTCTGAGTGTCTGTCTATCTCCTCAGCAGGGCATGAGCCCTTGTTAGCCTCCCTGGTGCAAGCCAGGGAGGTCTTTTTTTGGTGCGGTGGTGCAAGTCTGGTGCACAGCACGCCCCAAGCTGAGCGCGGCGCGGCTCAGTGGTTTTCGCGCGCGTGATTGATCGTGTACTTCGGGATTTCGATCGTGATGTCCTCGTCAGCCATCAACGCCTGGCAACTCAGCCGAGAAAGCGGGGTCAGGCCCCAGGCCTTGTCGAGCAGGTCTTCCTCGATCTCGTCGATCTCACCCAGAGACTTGAATCCCTCCTTCACGACCACGTGGCAGGTGGTGCAGGCGGCACTCATCTCGCAAGCGTGCTCGATCGCGATGCCGTTTTCCAGCAGGGCTTCGCATACAGAAGTGCCCACGGGCACCTCGATGGTGTCGCCCTGTGGGCAGAGTTCGGCGTTGGGCAGGATGCGGATTTTGGGCATGGTCAGGCTTTTTCAGACATCTTCAAGACGGCGGCCGGCCAGCGCCTGACGGATGCCCTGGTTCATGCGGGCACCGGCGAATGCTTCGGTGCCTTCGGCGAGGGACTTGATGGCGGCTTCGATGGCATCGGCGTCGTCGCCCTGCCGCACTGCAGACGCGGCCTCGATCAAGGCTTCGACGGCGCGAACCTCTTCGGCACTGAGCAGCGCGCCGTCAGCCGCCAAGGCCGAGCGCGTGGCCAGCACCAGACGTTCGGCGTCCACGCGCGCCTCGCGCAGCTTGCGCGCGGTCATGTCGCCTTCGGCGTGGGCAAAGCCGTCTTTCAGCATCTGCGCGATCTGGTCGTCAGCCAGCCCATAGCTGGGCCTGACAGTGACCGATGCCTCGACGCCACTGGCCACTTCAAGTGCGCTGACGCTGAGCAGCCCGTCGGCGTCGACCTGGAAGGTGACGCGGATGCGTGCCGCGCCCGCCACCATCGGTGGAATGCCGCGCAACTCGAAGCGGGCCAGGCTGCGGCATTCGCTGACGAGGTCTCGTTCGCCCTGCAGCACATGAATGGCCATCGCGGTCTGGCCGTCCTTGAAGGTCGTGAACTCCTGCGCCTTGGCAACGGGGATGGTGCTGTTGCGTTCGATCACCCGCTCGACCAGGCCGCCCATGGTCTCGAGACCCAAGCTCAGCGCGATGACGTCCAGCAACAGCAGTTCACCGTCCTTCGCGTTGCCGGCCAGGGCATTGGCCTGGATGGCAGCACCGATGGCCACCACCTCGTCAGGATTGACGTTGGTCAGCACCTCGCCTTTCCATTCCGGGCCGAACAAATCGCCGACAGCCGCGCGAACGGCCGGCATGCGCGTGCTGCCGCCCACCATCACCACGCCCTGCACCTCGCCGGGCGCGAGCTTGGCGTCGCGCAGCACCTTGCGCACGGCGGCCAGGGTGCGGGCAATCAGCGGCCGGGCCAGCGCCTCGAGCTGCGCACGCGCAAGCGTGACCGAAACCGGGCCACTGGAAAGCGCGGCGCGCCACAGGATGCTGTCTGTGCTGCTCAGGGCTTCCTTGGCTGCGCGCGCTGCTACCAAGGCGGCCCGCTTGTCGTGCGGGCTGCTGGCCTGAACGCCCGCCTGGGCCAAGGCCCAGTCGGCCAACGCATGGTCGATGTCGTCACCGCCCAGCGCCGCATCGCCGCCGGTCGCCACCACCTCGAACACGCCTTGTGTCAGGCGCAGCAGGCTGATGTCGAAGGTGCCGCCGCCCAGATCGTAGACGGCATAGAGGCCTTCGCTGCCGTTGTCAAGCCCGTAGGCCACGGCCGCGGCTGTGGGCTCGCTGATCAGGCGCAGCACGTTCAGGCCGGCCAGTTGCGCGGCGGCTTTGGTGGCCTGGCGCTGCGCGTCGTCGAAGTAGGCCGGCACCGTGATGACAGCGCCGAAGATTTCGTCGGTGTCGAAGCTGTCTTCGGCACGCTGGCGCAACGCGGCCAGAATCTCGGCGCTGACTTCCACGGGAGACTTGTCGCCGTCTCGCGTTGAAATCGAAAGCATGCCAGTGCCTTCGACAAACCGGTAAGGCAGCTTCTCGGTGCCGGCAACGTCAGTCAGACGGCGCCCCATGAACCGCTTTACCGAAACCAGCGTGTTCTCGGCATCTTCGGCCTGCGCGGCCAGGGCCTCGGCGCCGATCTGACGGCGCCCACCGTCCAGGTAGCGAACGGCTGAAGGCAGCAGCACGCGGCCCTGTGCGTCGGGCAGGCACTCGGCCAAGCCATGTCGCATGGCAGCCACCAGCGAATGCGTGGTGCCGAGGTCGATGCCGACGGCAATGCGGCGCTGGTGCGGATCTGGCGCCTGGCCGGGTTCGGAAATCTGTAGCAGAGCCATCTTGTTCTTGGTTCGTGGGCGCTGAATTCTTCAGCGCGTGCTGTCCAGGGCTTCGAGCCGGCGCTGGATGTCATGGCGAAACCGCGCCACGAACATCAGCGCGCGCACTTGCGCAGCCGCCGCGGGAATGTCTTGCTGCCGGTCCAACAACTGCACCAGCTCGTCCAGCATGCCGGCTTCGTGCTGCGCTACCTCGGCGTCAAGCCGCTCGACGGCTGCCGGGCCTTCAGCGTCGTCCAAGGCCTCGCGCCACTCCATCTGCTGCATCAGAAAAGCTGCTGGCATGGCCGTGTTGCGCTCGGCGTCCACGGCGACTCCGCGCTGTTCACAAAGGTAGGCAGCGCGGGCCAGCGGGTCCTTCAGGCACCCATAGGCCGCGTTCACGCGCACGGCCCACTGCATGGCCAGGCGCTGCGCGGCAGCACCTTCGCTCGCGAAGCGGTCGGGGTGGACGCGGGCCTGCAGGTCGCGGCGGCGGACGTCGAGTTCGCCACGGTCCAACGCCTGCCGCGCGGGCAAGCCGAAGAGCGTGAAGTGATCGTCGCCGAGGTTCATGGGTGCTTGAAATGACAAGGCGCGGTAACGATGCCGCGCCTTCAGTGCCTGCCGTTGCGCAGCGCGGCTCAGACGCGGAAGGACTCTCCGCAACCGCAGCGGTCTTTCTCGCGCGGGTTGAAGAACTTGAAGCCTTCGTTGAGGCCTTCGCGCACGAAGTCGAGCTCGGTGCCGTCGATGTACGGCAGGCTCTTGGGGTTGACCAGCACCTTCACGCCGTGGTCTTCGAAGATCACGTCTTCCGGCGCCACGTCGTCGGCGTACTCCAGCTTGTAGGCCAGGCCGGAGCAGCCCGTGGTCTTGACGCCCAGGCGCACGCCCACGCCCTTGCCGCGACGGCTCAGGTAGCGGGTGACGTGCCTTGCCGCGGCTTCGGTCAGGGTGACAGCCATATCGCCATCAACTCAGTGTGCAGCCGCGTCGGCAACTGCCTGGCCGTGCTTCGACTTGTAGTCGTTGACGGCGGCCTTGATGGCGTCCTCGGCCAGGATGCTGCAGTGAAT
>JBBSCV010000401.1:0-3529 GCA_038249925.1 Burkholderiales bacterium | reverse complement strand
GTGGACGGCGCCGACGAGATAGACGGCCGCGGTTTCATGATCAAGGGCGGCGGCGCGGCGTTGACGCGCGAGAAGATAGTCGCCGACCTGGCGGAACGCATCGTTTGCATCGCCGATGCCAGCAAGCAGGTGGAAGTGCTGGGCAAGTTCCCGCTGCCGGTGGAAGTGATCGCGGTCGCGGTTGCCCAGCTGTCACGGCGCTTCGCTGCGCTTGGCGGCACCGCCAGCTTGCGCTTGCAGGCCGACGGACAAGCGCTGTTGACCGACAACGGCCACCCGCTGCTGGATGTGCGCGGCCTGCACATCACCGACCCGCTGGAGATGGAGGCCGAAATCAACCAGTGGCCGGGCGTTGTGACCGTGGGCCTGTTTGCGCGCCACCGCGCCAGCCTGTGCCTGCTGGGCACGGCTGCGGGCGTGCAGACGCTGGTGTTCTAATCAGGGCACTCTTTCCTACCTCATCCAAGGATTTGCTTTGGCCAAACCCAACTATTCGTTCGAGAAGCGCCAACGCGAGCTCGCCAAGAAGAAAAAGAAGGAAGAGAAGGACAAGGAAAAGGCCGCCCGCAAGGCCGCTGGTTTGCCGCCCCTTGCTGACGAGCCTGAAGAGGCCGACGACGCCGATGCCGGCCCGGCGGGCCAGCCAGGCACCAGCGTCCGATAAGCGCCAGCTAAGCGCCCGATAAGCGCCGGCTAAGCGCCAGCCCGCCCCGGCCTGCCAGGCTCGCTGTGGCGGGCTGCGCGCACCAGCCAACGGCCGGGGTCGACTGCATCGGCCAAATCTTGTTCCAGAGGCCAAGGCGCGCCGCTGGCCTGTGCGGCCAGCAGCTGCGCCAGCAACGGCGCCAGCGTGATACCGCGCGCGCCCAGCGCCGTCAGCACGAACAAGCCTTTCTCCCTCGGCAGCAGCCGTGCCTGGTCCATGCGCTGGCCCTGCGGCATGGCGGCCAAGGGCACCGCGCCGGCTATCGGCAGGCGGTCGCTGCTGTGCAGGCGCCAGCCTGTGCGGCCCTGCCACAGCGTGGCATCGGCGGGGGCCTGCAGGCCTGTCAGTCGGTGCAGCCTGTGCAGGTTGTGCTGATGATCTTCTGCACGCAGCGTGCGGGCTCCTGGCGCGCTGGGCTCACCAGGCTCTCCAGGCTCGGCTGCTTGCCGCGTGGCACCGCACAGCACCGCGCCAGGCAAAGGGATGGCGTAGCCGTCGCCCGCCACTGGCAGCTCCAGGCCGTGGGCCAGATCGAACTGCGTGACCTGCCCGCGCGTCTGTCGCAGCGGCCAAGGCGCGTGCCCCAGTCCGCGGAGCAGCTGCTGCGCGGAAGCCGCGTTGGCCAACACCACCGTGGCGGCGCGGGCGAGTTCCTCACCCGCTGCGCCCTGCAGCACCCAGTGCTCGCCATCGCGCGTGAGGGTGCGCACATCGGCGCCGGTGACCAGCGTGACGCCTGGCGTCGTCAACGCGTGCCGCACCCAGGCCGCCGGCGCGAGCCAACCGCCGCCCGGGTACAGCCAGGCCGGCGCCGGCAGGGCCAGGCCTGCTGCGGCCGAAGCGTCCGCGGCCGAAAGCACCTGCACGTAGGCCGCAGGCAGCCCGCAACGCTGTGCCATGGCTTGCAAGGCGTGCAGGCCGCCAGCGCGGGCGTCCAGGCGCAGCAGGCCGCGCGCAGCGCCAGGCACACCCTGGGCCATTGCGGCGCGGTAGACGGTCAGTGCATGCAATGCGGCGGCGCGGTAAAGCCGTGCATACGGTCCGTCGTCGGCGTTCAAGGTGCCGTGGAAGAGGCCTGCCGCGTTGCCCGAAGCTTCTTCAGCCGGCGCGGCATGACGCTCCAGCACCGTCACTCGCCAGCCGGCCTGCACCAGCGCCTGCGCCGCGGCAGCGCCGGCCAGGCCCGCACCCACCACCACGGCCTGGCGCCCTGGCATGGCCACGTCTGGCAGGCGGCGCGGGCTGTGGCGGGGTGCCCAGTCGGCGACGCTGACTCCGGACTGGGCGCGCGCGCCTGGTGACGGGCGCAGCACGAAGCCGGCGGTGATGAGGTGATGGCGCAGAGCGCTGTCGATGTGGATACCGACCAACGTGGCACCCGGTGCGGCCAGTGCGCCCAGGCCCTTGGCGATGCGTGCGTCATGCGGGCCCGACTCAGCGTCAGACCCGAGACCATCGATGCAGAACGCGTCGGCCCGCAAACGCAGTTTCGGCAATACGGCGGCAACCTCACCAAACGCCAGCAACAACTGCACGCGGCCTTGCTCGAAGTTCAGGCAGTGCAGGTTCGGTGTAAGCGGCGGCCAGGCCTGCAGCAGGGCCTGCAGCAGGGCCTGCGCGAGGCCGGGCAGAGCTCCGTCCTCGTGGGCATGCGTCAGCTCTTCGATGGACGCCGGCCGTGGCTCCACGGCGACGAAGAACAGGCGTTCGCAACGCTCGGGGTCTTGCCGCCAAGCCTCCCACACCGCGAGAAAGTTGCGGCCCAGGCCGAAGCCCGTCTCGAGCATCACGAACTGCGCACCCCCGGCCCAGCGGGCAGGCAGGCCGTGGCCGTGCAGGAAAGCCTGCTGGGTGTGCTGAACAGGCATGCGCGTCGGGGCGTGGAAACTGGTCGGGGTGGTCAGGCCGTGGCTCGCGCGCGCTCTGCCAGCCAGGCCAGGAGCTGATCACGCACCCCGCCCAGGCTGCGATAGGCCAGCACCGCCTCGCTCATGCTCGCCACCGCATCGTGCAAGGCCAGGGCGCGTGCCGGGCTGTCGAGAACCGTGGTCAATGACTGCACCTGCACGTGGATGGTGAACACGGCCTGGGATGCCGAGGGCAGCGGGATGAACGTCTGGCGTTCGCTGCGGAACCAGCCTTGCGCCACCGGCGTCTGCAGCCAACGCCGCGCCTCCACGCGCGCCGGGTGCGCATGCAGGCGCGGGTGGTCGCTGACGTTCCACACGAAGCGTTCCCAGCGCTCGGGGCTCGTCACCACGCGCATCAGGCCTTCGGCGGCTTTCAGCAACAGCGTGTTGTCGGCCACCGGTGCGTGCACGTCGGTGAAGTGCCGCCCCAGCTTTTCCTCGGGCGCCCAGTGGCTGGGCAGGCAGACGGCCAGCCACGGAATGCAGCCGCTGCTGCCGTCGACGATGGCGAAGTCTTCGGCAAAGGCCAGCGCCGCCAGGCCCGCCTGGCGCCATGCGGGCGGCAGCCCGAGCAGGCAGCGCGCAACCTCGTCGCCCAGGCCGAACTGGCCGGGTTGGCGCTGCAGAACTTTGCCGTCGGCCGCCACGGCGGTGGCCAGCCAGAGGGCCTCGGCCACCTGCCCATCCCAGGCCCAGGCGGTGGGGTGCTCGGCAGCGGCGTGGGCAAACAGCGTGTGCAGGGCGGGTCTGACGTCGAACCCAGTCTGCAGACACAGCGCCTGCGGCCAGAAGGCCGTCAGCACGGCCAGCTTTTCGCGCTGGTGGCGTGAACCGGGTGGCAGCGGGCTGAGCTGCGAGCTGCCGGCAGACAGGCGGCGCAAACCCGGCTGCATGCGAAAGGGCGCGCTGACGG
>JBBSCV010000400.1:0-3530 GCA_038249925.1 Burkholderiales bacterium | reverse complement strand
GGCGCGCACAGCATCAGCATGGCGGCCGCCGCCGTGCGCCTGGCGGCACAGCTGTTCGAAAACCTGAACGAGATCAAGGTGCTGTTCGTCGGCGCCGGCGAGATGATCGAGCTCGTGGCCACGCACTTCGAGGCCAAGGGTCCGAAGTCCATCGCGCTGGCCAACCGCACGCTGGAACGCGGCGAACGCTTGGCCAGCCGCTTCGGCGGTAAAGCGCTGCGCCTGTCCGACATTCCCACCCGCCTGCACGAGTTCGACGCCGTCATCTCCTGCACTGCCAGCACGCTGCCCATCATCGGGCTGGGCGCGGTGGAGCGGGCGCTGAAGGCGCGCAAGCACCGGCCGATGTTCATGGTCGACCTGGCCGTGCCGCGCGACATCGAACCCGAAGTGGCGCAGCTGGCCGACGTCTATCTCTACACGGTGGATGACCTCTCGACGCTGGTGCAGACCGCCGGCGAGAAGCGCCAGGCAGCGGTGCAGCAGGCCGAAGCCATCATCGACGCCGGCGTGCAGAGCTTCGAGCACTGGCTGGACCAGCGCACCGCAGTGCCTTTGATCCAGGCTCTGAACCGCCAGGCCGACGACTGGGGCGCCATCGAACTGGCGCGCGCACGCCGGGCGCTGGCGCGAGGCGAGGCGCCTGAGCAGGTGCTGGAAGCCCTGGCCCGCGGCCTGACCGGCAAGATGCTGCACGGCACGATGGCCGAGCTGCACGCGGCCGACAGCGACGAGCGGGCACGCCTGGCCAGCACGGTGCAGCGGCTCTTCCTGCGCCGGGGCGTGCGGGCGGTCCCCGAAAAAGGCGAAGGCGGCGAACGCGGGCGGTAGCGGCGCTGATCACGCCCGTGTTGCCGCACCGCGCATGCGGGCCCGCCCACCGCCTTGCCTGTCAGCCCGCCTGCCTGCCCTCATGAACCCTTCACTGCGCGACCAATTTGAACGTCTGGCCCTGCGCCTGGCCGAGCTGGACGCCACGCTGGCCGACCCCGCAGTGGCCGCCGACATCAAGCGCTGGCGCACCGTGTCGCGCGAACAAGCCCAAGCCAGCGGCATCGTGCAGCGCTACCGCCAATACCAGCAGCGTGAGGCAGATGTCGCCACTGCCATCGAGATGCGGGCCGACCCTGAGATGGCCGAGATGGCAGCAGAAGAGATTGCCGGCGCCAACGCCGAGATGGCACGCCTGTACGGCGAACTGCAGGCGGCGTTGATCCCGAAAGACCCAGACGACGAGCGCGCCGCCTTCATTGAAATCCGCGCCGGTACGGGCGGCGATGAAAGTGCGCTCTTCGCCGGTGATCTGGCACGCATGTACCTGCGCTTCTTCGAACGCCAGGGCTGGCGCACCGAGGTCATGAGCCAGAGCGACAGCGAGATCGGGGGCTACAAGGAGCTGGTGCTGCGTGTGGAGGGTGAGGCCGTCTACGGGCAACTGCGTTTCGAGAGCGGCGGCCACCGTGTGCAGCGCGTGCCGGCGACAGAGAGCCAGGGTCGCATCCACACCAGCGCCTGCACGGTCGCCGTGATGCCCGAGCCCGACGAGGCCGAAGAGGTGACGCTGAACCCGGCCGACCTGCGCATCGACACCTTTCGCGCCAGCGGCGCCGGCGGCCAGCACGTCAACAAGACCGACAGCGCCATTCGCGTGACGCACTTGCCCACGGGCCTGGTGGCCGAGTGCCAGGACGACCGCAGCCAGCACCGCAACAAGGCCAAGGCGCTGGCCGTGCTGACTGCGCGGCTGCGCGAGAAGGAGCGCAGCGAACTTGCGGCCCAGGAAGCTGCCACGCGCAAGGGCCTGATCGGCAGCGGCGACCGCAGCGACCGCATCCGAACCTACAACTTCCCGCAAGGCCGGCTGACCGACCACCGCATCAATCTGACGCTGTACAAGCTGGGGCAGATCATGGACGGCGACCTGGGCGACGTGATCGACGCGCTGCAGGCGGCGCGCGCCGAGCAGCTACTCGCGCAGCTGGAAGCCGGGTCGAGGTAGTCGGCGAAGGCCGAGTCCGAATCCGAGGTTAAGTCCAAGTCGGTGCCCGCCATGCACATCCACGAAGCGCTTGCTCAGGCCCAGCTGGCCGGCGTCCCGCGCCTCGATGCGCAGCGCCTGCTGCAGCACTTGCTGCAGCAGGACCGAGCCTGGTTGCTGGCCCACGACGACCTCAGGTTGAACGATGCGCAGGTCGAGGCATGGTCAACGCTGCTGACGCGCCGAGCAAGCGGCGTGCCGCTGGCCTACCTGACCGGCGAGCGTGATTTCCACGGCCTTTCGCTGCAGTTGAGCCCGGCGGTGCTGGTGCCGCGCCCCGACACCGAAACCCTCGTCGGCTGGGCACTGGAACTGCTGGCCGGCCCCTTGGCCACGAACACAGCGCCGCAGGTGGCCGACCTGGGCACCGGCAGCGGTGCCATCGCACTGGCCGTGAAGCATGGCTGCGCGCGCGCTGAAGTGCGTGCCAGCGACGCCAGCGCAGAGGTCCTGGCCATCGCACGCCACAACGGCCAGCGGCTGGGCCTGCACGTCAACTGGCTGCAGGGCAGCTGGTGGCAGGCCTACGGCCCGCCGCGCTTGAACTTGGCGCTGTCCAACCCACCCTACATTGCCGCTGGCGACCCCCACCTGCCGGCGCTGCGGCACGAGCCGCTTTCTGCTCTGGTTCCCCCGGGCGGTGACGGCCTGGCGTCGCTGGCCGCCATCATCGGCAGCGCTGGGATTTGTCTCGCCCAAGATGCCTGGCTGCTGCTGGAGCACGGTTTTGATCAGGCCGATGCCGTGGTGGCACTTCTGCAGGCCGCAGGTTTCGTGGCGGTGCAGCACCGGTACGACCTGGGCGGCCATCGCCGCTGCACTGGCGGGCGCTGGCCGTCCGCAACGTGAAGTAAGCAGCGGCGAAAACGACTCATTGCTCACGGCATGCCGCTATGCGGCCGGCCTGCACAGGCCTACGATGCAAGCGTGACTCGGGGCCTGGGCTTGCCGTTTCGGCGACCACCCGCAGGTTGCGCAGGAGCGAACGATGTCCCACTCTGCCCTCGCCTTTCTCCCCGCTTCGGTCTCTGTGGCCTCTTTCGCTGCTTGCGCCCTCTTGCTGATCGGCAGCAACGCTTGCGCCCAGCACGGCCTGACCTTGAGTGCCGACCCCCGCACCGAGCAGCGGCTTCAGCTGGGGCCGATGCAGCTGGGCCTGACGGTCAGCGAACCCGGCACCACGCCGCGGGCGCAACTCTTTGGCGACTACTACCTCACCGGCCCCGGTTTCGGCGCGGGTTTCATCGCAGGCGGCCTGCGCCTGACCAGCGGCGTGGCCATCGGCCCGCGCCGCGGCACGCAGAGCCTGCCGCAGGTGCGCCTGGGCGATGGCCTGCGCGGCACATCCACGCTGCGCCTTGGCGCGGATGCCGACACCGGCCGTGTCGCGTTGCCGTACATGGGGCTTGGGTACACCAGCTTGTCGGCACGCGATGGCTGGGGCTTCAGCGCTGACATCGGGCTGGGCGGCCTGCCCCCGGGGGAACGCATG
>JBBSCV010000399.1:0-3536 GCA_038249925.1 Burkholderiales bacterium | reverse complement strand
CAGCATGCCAAGGCTGGCCGCTCAACTGCCCAGCAACTCGCGGCCACCCTTCCACAAGTCCTGCACCACTTCCCCCGCAGGCTGCGCCAACGACAGGCCGGCGGCCTGCCCGCACCAGGCCTGCATGTGTTGCAGATCGCCCGCGGCCTCGGCGGCCTTGCGCATGGTCGCCGTCAAGCCGCGTTGCACTGGATAAGGCGCGGGCTCGGGCGCCCCCGGCGCCGCAGCGTCGCGCACGTAGCGAGTGTCCAGCGCACGGCCCCAGCGGCCCGAGAACGCGCGCGTGAGCCGTGTGCCTTCGGGTGCGGCGCTACCCAACGCCCGTGCCCACGCGGGCGCAATGCCGGCCTCAGGGCAACGCAGCAGTGCCGTGCCTGGCTGCACCGCGCTGGCGCCCAGCAGCAGCGCCGCGGCCACGCCACGTGCATCGGCCACCCCGCCCGTGGCCACCACCGGCAGCTTCACCGCATCCACCACCTGCGGCAGCAATGCGAACAGGCCCACGGCTTCGTCACGCGCTGCGCTCGCCGTGAAAGCGCCGCGGTGGCCACCCGCCTCAGAACCCTGGGCGACGATGACATCGGCCCCCGCCGCTTCGGCAGCACGCGCTTCGGCCACGGTCGTGACGTTGGCAAACCACGCGATGCCGGCGGCCTTGAACTGCGCGACGAATGCAGGCGGGTACAGGCCCATGATGGAAGACACCGCCGTGGGCCGCGTGGCCAGCAGCGCTGCGCATTGCGCCTGAAAGTCCGGCAGTGGCGTGTCGGCGGCAGTGGCCGGCACCGGCGGGCCGTGGCCGGCCAGAAAGTCGCGCAGGGCGGACTCGTGCGCCACGTCGCGATGCGGTGGCGGGTCGGGCACCCAGAGGTTGATCTGCAGTGGACCGCCACCCGCCGCGCGGTAACGCGCCACCCAGTCAACGATGGCCTCGGGCGCCAGCAACAGCGCGCCCAAAGCCCCCATGCCCCCGGCCCCCACCACGGCCGCTGCCAGGCGCACTGGGCTCGCACCGGCCATCGGTGCCATCAGCACGGGCAGGCGCAGCCCGTAGGTGGCCGCGAAGGCCTCGGCGCGGCGCAGTGCGGCGTGCACGTCAGTGCCGGCCAAAAATTTCGAAGGCGCTGACCACGCCTTCGGGGGGCCGCACACGCAATGAGCCTGAAGGCTTCACTTCAGGCGGCGCTGCGCACGGGCGGCGCCAGCGCAGCATGTTCGGCCAGCCAACGTTCGGACATGGCGCCATCGCCCTGCGACGGGTGGAAGTCCTCGCGCAGATAGCGCTTCAGCGGCGCATGACCCAGGCGCACCAGACCCCGGCGGCCGAACAGCGTGCGCCAGGCGCTGGCCCAGGTGGAAGGCCGCCACCAGCCGCCATCGCGCCACAGGTTCGAGAACGTCTGGCGTGCAGTGTCGAAAGCGAAGTTCCAGGCCACCGCCTTGAAGATGCGGCAGCGCCACGCGTGGTTGCCGCCCAGAGCGACGTAAAGATCGAAAGCCGTGCTGCGGTGCTCGGTTTCTTCGGCGCTGTGCCACAGCCACATGTCGCGCAAACGCGGCTCGGCGCCCGCCAGCTGCTCCGGGTGGGCCAGCAGATGTTCTGCAAAGATCGCGGTGAGGTGCTCGGTCGCCGCTGTCACGGCCAGCCAGTTGCGCGTGTTGATGCCTTCCAGCATGGGCCGGCGCGAGACGATGCGTTCTTCGTAACGGTTCTTCAGGCCCTGGTTCAGCAGGTGCTGGTTGAAGCGCTGATGAATGCGGCGGTGCGTGGCCTCTTGCCCGATGAAACCCTGCACCTCGACCGCGAAGCGCTCTTGCAACTCGGGCGTCAGTTCCGACAGGCCCTTTTTCACCGAGTCGATGAACAGCTGTTCGCCGGCCGGGAAGCTCATCGACAAGGCGTTGAAAAAGGCCGTGCGGAAGGCATCGCCGCCGCACCAGCGTCGTGGCAGCGGCGTGTCCAGGTCCACCAGCAGGCGGCGCACCGTCAGCGTGTTCATTTCAGGGCCGCCTTTGCGTTGTGGAACATGCGCATCCAGGGGCTGGGCGCCGACAACTCGCCGCCGGCCCAGCTCATCTGCACGTTGCGGAAAACACGCTCGGGGTGCGGCATCAACACCGTGAAGCGGCCGTCGGCAGTGGTCACGCTGGTCAGACCCTCGGCGCTGCCATTCGGGTTGGCTGGGTAGGCTTCTGTGGGCTGGCCTTGATGGTCCACAAAGCGCATGGCTCGCTGCACGACTTTGGCGTCACCGCGCTGGCTGAAGTTAGCAAACCCTTCGCCATGCGCCACGGCAATCGGCAGGCGGCTGCCTGCCATGCCGGTGAAGAACAGGCTGGGGCTTTCCAGCACCTCGACGAGGCTCAGCCGCGCCTCGAACTGCTCGCTCTTGTTCCGCGTGAACCGGGGCCAGGCCGCCGTGCCGGGAATCAACGCGGCCAGCGCGGCCATCATCTGGCAGCCGTTGCACACGCCCAGGGCCAGCGTGTCGGGGCGGTCGAAGAAGGTCGCGAACTGCTCGGCCAGCGCGGGGTTGAAGAGAATGCTGCGCGCCCAGCCCTCACCGGCGCCGAGTGTGTCGCCATAGCTGAAGCCGCCGCAGGCCACCAGGGCCTGGAAATCGGCCAGCTTCGCGCGGCCGGCCTGCAGGTCGCTCATGTGCACGTCGAAGGTCTGGAAGCCGGCCAGGTGCATGGCGTGGCTCATCTCGATGTGGGAATTCACGCCCTGCTCGCGCAGGATGGCCACTTTCGGGCGCGAGGTGTGCACGGCAGGCGCGGCCAGGCCGGCCGTGCTGGACTTCACGTCGAACGTCAGGTGCACGTGCAGGCCGGGGTCGCCGGGTGTGCCGGCGGCTGCGTGCTCGCTGTCGGCGCAGGCCGGGTTGTCGCGCAACCGGCTGATGCGCCAGCTGACCTCGTCCCACTGCTGCTGCAGCGCCTGCAGCGGCGCGTTGAACTGGCACTTGGCGTCGCGCCAGACCTCGACCGTGCCGCGCTCGTTGGGCTTGCCGATGAAGTGCGAGTGGCGGCTCAGGCCATGCTCGCGCAGCGTGGCCATGACCTCGTTGCGCACCGCCGTGGGCACCTGCAGCACCACGCCGAGCTCTTCGTTGAACAGCGCCTTGAGCATCAGCTCGTTACGGCGCTCGCTCACCTGGCCGGCCCAGTTCTTGGAGTCTCCGTAGTCGGCGCGACTGTCGGCAATGCCGTCGCCTTCGGTGACGAGGATGTCGACGTTCAGGCTCACGCCCATGTGGCCGGCGAAGGCCATCTCGCACACCGCCGCCCACAGGCCGCCATCGCTGCGGTCGTGATAGGCCAGCAGGCGACCCTGGGCGCGCAGCGCATTCACGGCGGTGACCAGGTTCTTCAGCTGATGCGGGTCGTCGAGGTCGGGCACGCCATCGGTGACATGACAGCCGAACTCGCCCAGCACCTGCGCCAGCATGCTGCCGGCCATGCGCTTCTTGCCCTGGCCCAGGTCCACCAGCACCAGGGTGGTGTCGCCGGGCTGCAGCTGCGGCGTGAGGGTG
>JBBSCV010000398.1:0-3548 GCA_038249925.1 Burkholderiales bacterium | reverse complement strand
GCGCATGACCATCGTGCGCGACCTGCGCGACCGGGAACAGGCGCAGCAGCGCATCCAGCACCTGGCGATGCACGACGCGCTGACCGGCCTGCCCAACCGCCTGGCCTTCGACATGCGCGCGCAGGGGCTGCTGGCGCAAGCGCAGGCGCGCAATGAGACGCTGGCCATGATGTTCATCGACCTCGACCACTTCAAGCGCGTCAACGACTCGCTGGGCCACCTGGTGGGCGATGTGCTGCTGCAGACCGTGGCCGCTCGCATCACCCACACGCTGCGCGCCCCTGTCGTGGGCGAGGATGAAAGCCGCCCGGCGCGCGGCGCCGACCTGGTGGCGCGTTTCGGCGGTGACGAGTTCGTGATCTTGCTGGCCGGCAACCCGGCGCCGGCAGCGGTGCAGGCCGTGGCGGCCAAGCTGCTGGCCGAGATCGGTGCGCCGCTGGAAGTGGAGGGCGTGTGGATCTCTGTAACGCCCAGCATCGGCGTGGCGCTCTACCCCGAGCACGGCAGCACGCCGGCCGAACTGGTCAAGCACGCAGACATCGCGATGTACCGCGCCAAGCAGCAGGGCCGCGCCCATTGCAGCTTCTTCGAGCCCGCGATGGCCGAACTGGCGCGCGCCGAACTGGCGATGGAAAGCCGCCTCGCCCAAGCCATACGAGACGGCGAATTCGTGCTGCATTTCCAGCCCCAGATCTCGCTGGCCGACGGGCGCCTTCTGGGTGTCGAAGCACTCGTGCGCTGGCTGCACCCCGAGCGGGGTGTGGTGGGCCCGGACGAGTTCATCCCGGTGGCCGAGGCGCGCCGGCTCATCCTGCCCATCGGCACCTGGGTGCTGCATGAAGCGCTGCGCTGCGCCGTGCACTGGCACCGCAGCGGGCTGGCGCGGGTGCCGGTGTCGGTGAACCTGTCGACGCTGCAGTTTCAGGCGCCGCGCTTCGTCGAGACCGTCGAGCAGGCGCTGGCCGATGCCGGTGCCGACGGCTCGATGCTCGAGCTGGAGCTGACCGAGCGCATGTTGATGGACGACGTGGCCGGCGTGCGCCACGCGCTGCAGCGTTTGAAGGCGCTGGGCGTGGGCATTGCCATCGACGACTTCGGCACCGGCTACACGAGCCTGGCGCTGCTGAAGCACCTGCCCATCGACCGCCTGAAGATAGACCGCAGCTTCATCACCGACTTGCCGGCCGATGCCGGCTCGGCGGCCATCGCCCACGCCATCATCAACCTGGGCAAGAGCCTCGGCATGGAGGTGGTGGCCGAAGGCGTGGAGACGCAGGCGCAGCGTGAATGGGTGCGGGCCCGAGGCTGCGACGCCGCGCAGGGCTTCATCGGCGGCCAGCCGATGGCGCAGGCGCCGTTCGAGGCCTGGCTCGCCACCCAGCTCTGAAGCCGGGTTCGGCCCGAACTACTTCGGCTTCTTCGCAGGCCGCGTCCAGCCCGGCAGCGTGGCCTGGCGGGCACGTGCCACCGTCAGCTGGCCGGCCGGCGCGTCTTTGGCGATGGTGCTGCCGCCGCCGATGGTGGCACCGTCGTGCAGCGTCACCGGCGCCACCAGCACGCAGTTGCTGCCGACGTGCACGTGGTTGCCGATGGTGGTGCGGTGCTTGTTCGCGCCGTCGTAGTTGGCGGTGATGCTGCCAGCACCGAAGTTCACGCCTTCACCCACCGTGGCATCGCCCAGGTAGGCCAGGTGGTTGGCTTTCGCGCCGCGCGCCAGCGTGCTGTTCTTCACCTCGACGAAGTTGCCGATGTGCACCTCGGCGCCGAGGTCGGAGCCCGGGCGCAGGCGGGCGAAGGGCCCCACCATCGCGCCCGCGCCCACCACTGCGCCTTCGATGTGCGTGAAGGGGTGAATGACGGCGCCGGCTCCGATGTAGGCATTGCGGATCACGCAGTGCGCGCCGACCCGCACGCCGTCCGCCAGCTGCACCTCGCCTTCGAAGATGCAGTTGATGTCGATCTGCACATCGCTGCCGCAGGAAAGCTGGCCGCGCACGTCCAGCCTCGCCGGGTCGGCCAGGCGCACGCCCTGCTCCATCAGCGCTGCAGCCTGGCGGCGCTGGAACACACGTTCCAGCTCGGCCAATTGCGCGGCGTCGTTGATGCCGGCCACTTCAGCCTCGTCGCCGACGATCTGCGCCGCCACCGGCACACCCTGAGCCACGGCCATGGCCACGACGTCGGTGAGGTAGTACTCCTGCTGGCTGTTGTGGTTGTCCAGATCGGCCACCCAGCGTTTCAGCAGGGCGGTGGGTGCGGCCATGATGCCGCTGTAGACCTCGCCGATGGCGCGCTGCTCGGGCGTGGCGTCCTTGTATTCGACGATGGCCTGCACGCTGCCGCTGCCGCTGCCGCTGCCATTGCCGCTGTTGCTGTTGCTGCGCACGATGCGGCCATAACGCGCCGGGTCGGCCGGCTTGAAGCTCAGCAGTGCCAGCTGCGTGCCGCCGCAGGCCTGCACCAGCGCAGCGGCCGTCTCGGGACGGATCAAAGGCACGTCACCGTAAAGGATCAGCGTGATGTCGTTGGCGTCGTCCAGCGCCGGCACGGCCTGCTGCACGGCGTGGCCGGTGCCCAGCTGGGGCATCTGGCGCACGAAGACGGCGCCGCTGGCGGCGACTGCGGCTTCCACTTCTTCTGCGCCATGGCCGGTGACCACCACCGTGCGCAGCGCACCCACGCCAGCAGCTGCATTCAAGACATGCTGCAATAGGCTGGTGCCGGCCAGACGGTGCAGCACCTTGGGCAAGGCCGACTTCATGCGGGTGCCCTTGCCCGCAGCCATGATCACGACATTGAGGGTCATGCAGATGTCTCGCATCAAAACCTCGATTATCGGTCTGCTGCTGGCAGCCGTGGCCCTGCTGGGCGGCTGCAGCAGCGTGCGTCTTGCCTATGGCAACGGCGCCCAGCTGGCCTGGTGGTGGCTGGACGGCCAGTTCGACTTCAGCGCCGAGCAGGCACCGCGTGTGAAGCAGGGTGTCGGTGAGATCTTCGACTGGCACCGCAGCAGCCAGCTGCCAGTCTATGCAGCGCTGCTCGACACGGCGCAACAGCAGGTGCTGGAGCCGACCACGCCCGAATTGGCCTGCCGCTGGCAGACGCAGGCGCGCGATGTGCTCGAACCCACGCTGCAGCGTGCCCTGGCCCTGGCTGCCGAGCAGAGCCGCGGTCTGGAAGAGGCGCAGTTCAAGCACCTGGAGCAGCGCTACGCCAAGGGCATCGCCGAGATACGCGAAGAATTTCTGCAGCCCGACCTGGCCGCGCGGCAGGCTGAATCACTGGACCGTGCGGTCAAGCGCGCCGAACGGCTCTACGGCCGCCTCGCGCCCGCACAGCTGCAAGTGCTGCGCGAGAGCGTGCTGGCCTCGCCCTTCGACCCCGCGTTGTGGCTGCAGGAACGCCAGCGCCGTCAACGTGAGGTGGTCGACACGCTGCGCCGTCTGGCCAGCGAGAAAGCCGATGCCGACCAGCGCCTGGCGGCGATGCGCAAGCTGGCCGCGCACACCGAAGCCTCGCCGAACCCGGTCTATCGCACCTACCAGTTG
>JBBSCV010000397.1:0-3553 GCA_038249925.1 Burkholderiales bacterium | reverse complement strand
ACGCTGCAGTTCGGCCTGGGCCGGCTGCAAGCGGCGGTGCTGCACGCACTGGCCGGCCACCGCCGGCTGCGCATCCATTCCGGCATGGTCAGCAGCGGCCTGCTGGGCCTGGCCGCCGCGGGCGCGCTGGCCGCCTGCGAAGCGGGCGATGACGGGCCCGTGCCCCCCGTGTGCACCGGCGTGGCGCTGGGCAGCAGCGCGCTGTACAACCGCATGGCCGACGCCGAGCTGGTGCGCTTTGCGCCCGTGCAGCACACCCACGCGCAGTCCACGCTGGCGCGCATCCCGAACTTCGTCAGCATCAATTCGGCGCTCGAGATCGACCTGCTGGGCCAGGTCAACTGCGAGACGCTGCGCGGCCGCCAGGTCAGCGGTGTCGGCGGCCTGGTCGACTTCCTGCGCGGTGCGCGGGCCAGCCCGGGCGGCCGGGCCATCGTGGCCGGCACGGCCACCGCGGGCCGCGCGGGGGCGTCGCGCATCGTGCCGCAGCTGGCGCCCGGGCCCGTGGGCGTGGCGCGTGGCGATGTCGACCTGGTGGTCACCGAGCATGGCGTGGCACGCCTGCGCCACCTGGGCGTGGAGGCGCGGGCGAAGGCGCTGATCGGCGTGGCCGCACCAGCGCATCGCGCCGGGCTGGAAACTGCCTGGCATACACTGAAACGCACCCTGTGATGACCCTGGCCCTGGCCCCGATGCTGACCAAGAAGATTCCGCGCTACCGCGCCATCGCCGACCAGCTCATCAACGACATCGTCGGCAAGAAGTTCGCCGTCGGCCAGGCCTTGCCGGCCGAAACCGAGCTCTGCGTGCAACTGCAGACCAGCCGCCACACCGTGCGCGAGGCGCTGCGCATTCTCGAAGAGGCCGGCCTCATCGCGCGCCGCCAGGGTTCGGGCTCCGAGGTCATTGCCAGCACGCCGCCGGTACGCTACCGGCAGACCGTCGACAGCATCGAAGACCTGCTGCAGTACGGCAACACGAGCCGATTCCGCATCTTCCTGTCACGCGAAGTTTCGGCCACCGCGGCCCTGGCCGAGACCCTGCGTTGCGCAGTCGGCGCGCCGTGCATCGAACTGCATGGCCTGCGCAGCGAGCGTGGCGAGAAGGGGCGACCGTTTGCCGTCTCGCACGTCTTCTTCCCGCCGCAAAGTGCACGCCGCCGCGCCAAGCTGCTCGACGTGGCGACCGCCCTGCCCGTGATGCTGGAGTCGCTCGACTCGCGCACCCTGGGGCGCATCGAACAGACCTTCGAGGCCGTGGCGCTGGACGCCGACATCGCCGCGCTGCTGCAAACCCGCAAGGGCGCACCGTCGTTGCGCGCGCGCCGCGCCTACTTCGACCGCGAGGGAAAGATCGCCGTGGTGGCCGTCTCGTGGCACCGCAGCGACCTGTTCCGCTACGCCACGGTACTGCGTCACGAGTCGGCCTGAGAGCATGCAATGCCCCACCGAGTTAACCCTTCCTTGCCACAGGTGCGGGTGAACCCATAAGATCAAGTTGTACGGACAAGTTGATCCGTGGAACCTTGCCCAGCAAACCCGGACCGGGTGGTGGGCATCACTGGGAGAGCCGGGCTTGGCCGAGGCACTGATCGATTCGCTGCGCACGCTGTGTGGTGGCCAGGCCGTGGCAAGCGACGCCGCGGCCCGCCGCCTGGCCGGGCACGACATCTTCTTCGACGCCGCGCAAGACCCCGAGTGCGTGGTCGCGCCCGACAGCGTGCAAGCCCTCGCCCAGGCCGTGGCGCACATCACCGCGGCGGGCCTGGCGGTGGCGCCGCGCGGTGGCGGCATGTCCTACACCCAGGGCTACCTGCCGGCGCGGCCGTATGTGTGCATCGACACATCGCGCCTGAACCGTGTGCTCGAACTCAACATCGCCGACCTGTACATCACGGTCGAGGCCGGCTGCACGTGGGCCCAGGTGCACGCGGCCCTGGCTGGCAGCGGCTTCACCACGCCCTACGGCGGACCGCTGTCGGGGCTGCGTGCCACCGTGGGCGGCGCGCTCAGCCAGAACAGCATGTTCTTCGGCGCCGGCCAGCATGGCAGCGCGGCCGAAAGCGTGCTGGGCCTGCAGGTGGTGCTGGCCAACGGCGAGCTGCTCACCAGCGGCAGCGCCGCCTTCACCGGCAATGCGCCGTTTGCACGCTGGGGCGGGCCGGACCTGACGGGCCTGTTCATCGGCGATTGCGGCGCCCTGGGCATCAAGGCCGTGGCCACGCTGCGCTTGATTGCGGCACCGGCGTCGCAGGGCTTCGCCTCGTATGGCTTCCCCGATATCGCTTGCATGGTGCAGGCCCAGGTGGCGTTGATGCGCGCCGGCCTGGGCTCGGAATGCTTCGGCATCGATGCCTACAAGGCCGTGCACTCGGCGCAGACGGGCAACAAGCTGGCTCAAGCGAGCGCAGGCCTGAAGACGCTGTCGCATCTGGCGCGCTCCGGCGGCTCGCTGGTTTCGGGCCTGAAGGCTGCGGCCGGCGTGGCCCTGACCGGCACCAACTACCTGGGCGTGCACCCCTACTCCATCCACCTGGCGCTGGACGGCGATTCGCCGGCCCATGTCGAAAGCCGCCTCGCCCGCGTGGCCGCGTTGATGCAGGCCCACCAAGGCACCGCGCAGCCGGGCTCCGTGCCCCAGGTGCTGCGCGCCCAGCCCTTCCAGCCGCTGCGTTCGGTGCTGGGCTACAACGGCGACCGCTGGGTGCCGGTGCACGGCATCGTGCCGTTGTCGCGCGCCCTGCCAGCGGTGCAGGCGGTGGAAGCACTCATCCAGCGCCACGCGGCCGCGATGGCAACCCACCAGATCGTCTATTCGCCGCTGACCGCCAACCTCGACCGCGCCTTTCTCTTCGAGCCCTGCTTCTACTGGCCCGACACCATCAAGCCGCTGCACGTGGACGTGCTGGGCGCCGCGCTCACCGCACCCTGGCAGCAGCGCCCCAGCGCCCCGGCCGCGCTGGCCCTGGTGACGCAGTTGTGGCACGAATGCGCCGACTGCCTGGATGCCTTTGGCGCCGTGCACTTCCAGATCGGCCGCGCTTACCGTTACCGTGACCGCCTCGGCACGCCCGCCCTGGCCTTGGTCACGGCGCTGAAGAAGGCACTCGACCCGCGCGGCCTGATGAACCCCGGCAGCCTGGGGCTGGCTTCACATCGGGACCGCCTGGACACCCGGGACCCCATGGCACCCTCTTTTGGAGACCCCGTATGACAGCAACATTTCGCGCCACGGCGCTGAGCCTGACCGCCCTCGCGCTCGCCGCCACGGCCTTTACGGCCTACGCACAGGAACCCATCGTGCTGCGCACCGGGGCCTTCGCGCCGCCGGGCAGCGTGTACGTCCCGGCGTGGCAGAAGTTCAAGGAAAACATCGAGCAAGGCACGCGGGGCGCGATCAAGGTCGAACTCAACACCAACGACCCCAACGAGGGCAACCTGATGTCCAACATGCGCCGCGGCCGCATCGAGTGCGTGGGCGCTTCGCTGCAAGGCACCGCGACCATCCTGCCCGAAGTGGCGGTGCTGCAGCTGCCCTATCTGTTCAACAGCTT
>JBBSCV010000396.1:0-3586 GCA_038249925.1 Burkholderiales bacterium | reverse complement strand
CGGTGCAGACCACCGAGCGGCTTTGCCCGTTCTGAAGTCTGCGGGCCGCCAGCGTATTGCTGTCATGTCGCTGTCATGCCGCTGTCATGCCGTTGATGCAGCGGCATCGCCCAGCGCCAGCAGTGCGGCGTCGGCGTGCTCCAGTGTGCGGCCGCGTCGCACCAAGGCCTGCGCCGCCGCCGCGCCGAGCGCCGCTTCGGCCAGCGCCTCGGCTTGCGCCAGCGCCTGCACATCGACAATACCCAGCGCGCTGCTGCGGGCTTCGAAACGTGCACGTGCATGGCCGACGAGGTTCGCTGCGGCTTCGAATCGCCCCTGCAGCGCCGCCAGTTGCGCCAGCGTCGGCACGACCACCGGGGTGTCGAAGCGCCTGCAGGCGGCCCAGGCGCGCGGTGCCAAGGCCATCGCTTCGTCCAGCAGCTGCTGCATCACCAGCGCCTTCAGCAGACCTTGCAACACCCAGGGCAGGTTGCCCTGGTTGCTGGCGCCGCCGCTGTCGACACGCGCCAACAGCGCGCGGCCACGTTCGGCAGCCTCGGCGTGACGGCGTCAGGTTCGGAGGAACCGCGGGCAGATGTCGTTCGCGGCTTCTCAGCCTACAGCTGGCTGTGCAGCAGTGATGCCAGCCGTTCCAGCAAACGCTCGCTCCACGGCCGGGCCTGCCATTCGGCCAGCGTGATGCGCCGAGCCAGCACCCAGTCCTGGTTGAAGACGAGCTGCTGCGCGGCACCGAACTCGCGGCTCAACACGTTCAGGTTGGCCTCGTCGTTGAGACGGAACGACCGATTGTCGAAATTCGTCGAGCCCACCGATGAAAATGCGCCATCGACGACGAGGGTTTTGACATGGAACATCGTGGGTTGGTACTCGGCGATTTCGATGCCCGCTTGCAGCATCGGGCCCCAGCTTGCGCGAGACGCCTTGCGCACGGTTTCCGAGTCGATATGGCCGCTGGGCACGATCACGCGGACCTTGACGCCGCGGCGAGCGGCCTCGACCAGAATCCTGAGCGTCATCTCATCGGGAACGAAGTACGAATTCGCCAGTTCGATGCTGCTCCGCGCGGCGGTGATTGCAAGGTGGTACATCAGCTGCATGCTCTCGCTGCCGCCGCTCGGCGAACTGCTGAACATTTGTGCCGCCAAATCGCCGGCGGGTTTGAGCGCCGGGAAATATGCGTCGCCATGCAGCAAGGCGCCGGTCGCGCGCATCCAGTTGTCCAGGAAGACCGACTGCATCTGCGCCACCACCGGGCCCTCGACACGAAAGTGGCTGTCGCGCCACTCTTCCGGATTGCGAGCCTGCCCGCGCCATTGGTCTGCGATGCCTACCCCACCGGTGTACCCAATGCGGCCGTCGACGACCAACAGCTTGCGATGGGTTCGGTTGTTGAGCTTGTTCAGGTTCGTCCAATGCGGCTCGTGAAAGCGCTCCAGCTGGATGCCCGCCAGCTTCATCTCGTCGACCAGGCCCTGGTCCATCTTCAGGCTGCCCACCCAGTCGAGAAGCACGTGCACGCGCACCCCGGCGCGCGCGCGCTCGACGAGCGCATCAACGAAATCTCGGCCAATGCTGCCTGACCAGTAGATGTAGGTTTCGAAGGTGATCGTCGTCCGGGCCGCGCGGATGGCGGCCAGCATCGACGGGAATATCTGCGCGCCATTGAGCAGCGTCTCGACCTTGTTGCCCTCGACGATTTGCGGCCCGAGCAGGGAACTGAGCGAGCGTCTGAACTCGTCGTCGTCACTTTCGTACAACCGCGGCAGTTGCTGCTCGATCCTTTTCTCGGCACCGGCCCAGTTCTGCACGAGCAGCACGACCGCCAGCGTGGCCATCGCCGTCACCACGACCAGTACGACCGACATCGCCCTGGACTTCATGGCGTCCCACAGCCCGATTTGCCCTTTGTCGCCACGCTGACCTCGCTCTGTCATTTCAAAAGGATGGAGACTGACTGTAGCCCGTGGGCAAGGTGGCATCCTGCATGCCGTCCTACGGCGTGCCGAGCACTTTGCCGCTGATGGCAATAAGCACGGCCCAGCAAGATGGCCCTCTTCGGACGAGCTTCAGGATGACACATGAAAACTCACGGGTTGCTTTTCTCTGCCCTGATCGGCGCGGTCGCCAGTGCACGATCGATGACGCCCATGGCGACCCTTGCGGCGGCACGCGTTCTGGGGGCGAGCACGCCGGGGCGGCTGGTGCTGCTCGACCGCCCGATGATCAAGTTCGGCGCCTTGGCGATGGGCCTCGGTGAATTGATCGGCGACAAGATGAAGAGCGCGCCGGACCGGACTGTGTTTCTTGGGTTGTTGGCACGTGTCTTGAGTGCAGGCATCGCAGGCGCAGCACTGGCGCCACGTGGCCGCGAACAGGCTGGAGCAATGACCGCGGTTGCCGCAGCAGTGCCTCTGGCCTACCTGACGTTGGCCGGCCGTGAACGCGCGATGGAAAGCATGGGTCAGACCCGCAGTGGCTTGATCGAGGATGCGCTCGTGATTGCTGCCGGTGTGACGGTGGTAGCGCTGGCGCTGAAGTCGAAGAACGGTGCAGCCGTGCTTGACACCAGACGGTGAAGCCGGAGCAGTACTGGGTCCAGCGCGACCGCTTTACCGCTCTTGCTGCGACATGCTGAAGCGCCGCTTGGCGCATTGAAAGCACTGTTGCCGGAAAGGTTGCAGCAAGAAGAGCAGCGCCGTTGCGAAGAGCTTGATCTCCGGGAGGCCCACTTGCCACGCCGCGAGATGCTGTTGAATATGCTGGTTCTGGTTTTCACCACCATCGCCATGGAAGGCGTGGCCTGGCTCGCCCACAAGTACGTGATGCACGGCATCGGCTGGCGCTGGCACGCTTCGCATCACCGACCTCGCCAGGGCGCGGTGGAAGCCAATGATCTCTACGCCATCGCCTCTGCGGCTGTTGCCATCACTTTGATCTGGTTCGGCACACGCGGCGCCTGGCCGCTGCAGTGGATTGGCGCTGGCATGACCTTGTACGGTCTGCTGTACGTAGTGGCCCACGACGGCCTGGTGCACCGCCGGTGGGCCCTGCCCTTCAATCCGCGCCGGGGCTATCTGAAGCGGCTGTTGCAGGCGCACCGTTTGCATCACGCCGTTGACAGCCGCACCGGCGCGGTTTCATTCGGCTTTCTGTATGCCCCTTCACCGCATCGATTGAAGCGTCAATTGCAAGCATTGCGAAAGAAAGAAACCAGCGCAGACTGATCGCGCTGACCAGATGAGCGCGCGCATAGCTGCGACTGAGTGGCGTTCGCGGCGTTCGCGGCGTTCGCGGCGTTCAACACATTACTGGAAGCTGCCTGTACCGGGTGTGCGGCTGCCGCCCCCTGTGCTGCCTGCACTGTCCTTTTTGGGCCAGAAGCTCAAAGCCCTGGTGGCAAGTGCCACCCCTGCGCCGCGCGCAATCAGCCTCCCCTTCTCGAACGATGAAGTGCGTGTCCGCACGTCCCAGGCTCTGGCACCCCGCTGTTTGACCTTGCGGCCTATGGCCCGGTATATGTCGCGGGCTGTGGCCACCGACCAGGCGTTGCGCAATGGCAGCGCTCCAATGCCGCGCAACGCCGAGG
>JBBSCV010000395.1:0-3590 GCA_038249925.1 Burkholderiales bacterium | reverse complement strand
CACCTCGGCTACTTCAGCGACCGCAGCATCCTGCGCCGCTTGCGCGAAGAGATCGTGCTGCCGGCGCGGGCGGAAGGCTACCGCCGCATCTGGCTGGTGGGCATCTCGCTGGGCGGCTTTGGCGCGCTGGGCTACGCCATGCGCCACGGTGCCGAGATCGACGGCGTGCTGGCCATCGCGCCCTACCTGGGACCGCGCCGGTTGACGCAGGAGATCGCCGCCGCGGGCGGCCCGCGTGCCTGGCGCGCCGCCGGGCTGGACGCGAGTGCGCCAGGCGCCTCAGACGAGCTCGATCGCGATCTCTGGCGCGCCTTCACGTCGGAGGCGGGCGCCGCGCCACTGCCGCCGGTGTACCTGGGCTACGGTCTCGACGACCGCTTTGCCGGCGCGCACCGGCAGTTTGCCGAACTGCTGCCGGCCGGGCATGTGGCCACTGCCCCTGGCGGCCATGACTGGCCGCCCTGGCGAGCGCTTTGGTCGGCCTGGCTGGCGCGCGGGCTGCTCACGGCCGACTGCGCAGCCGTGTGAACGGCCCGCCCATGAGCGCCGCCGCGGGCGGCTTGCCTTCGCGCATGGCCCCGCTGGCCGTGACTGCCTTCACCGCCGCGTGCGCCGCCGGCATTGGCGTGGATGCACTGGCCGATGCCCTGGCCGCGCAGCGCAGCGGGCTGCGCCGGCTGCCTGATTGCGAAAACGCGCCCGAATGGGCCGGCCCGGGCGCGCCCGTGGCCACTTGGGTGGGCGAGGTGGCCACGCTGGCCGACATGCCCCTGCCTGCCGCACTGGCAGCCTGGGACTGCCGGCCCACACGACTGGCCTGGCAAACGTTGCAGCGGGATGGCTTCATCGCCGCCGTGGCGACCGCACGCACGCGGTGGGGTGCCGCACGCGTGGGGCTGGTGCTGGGCACCTCGGCATCGACCATCGGCGACTCTGAAGCCGCCTACCGACATCTGGACGCCGATGGCGGCTTCCCGCCCAGCCATCGCAACCCGCGTTTGAACACGCCGCACGCGCTGGCGGCTTTCGTGCAAGCGGCGCTGGCGCTGGAAGGGCCCGCGGTGACGGTGTCCACGGCCTGCTCGTCCAGCGCCAAGGCCTTGGCCAGCGCCCAGCGCTGGCTGCACACAGGCGTGGTGGACGCCGTCGTGGTGGCCGGGGTGGAAGCGCTCAGCGCCAGCCTGCTGCACGGTTTTCGCTCATTGAGTCTGGTCAGCGAAGCACCCTGCCAGCCCTTCGACGCGCAGCGGCGCGGCATCAGCATCGGCGAAGCCGCCGCCTTTGCGCTGTTGCAGCGCGAAAAGGACGAAGCTGTCCGAGGCGGCCTGCAGTTGCTTGGGTACGGCGAAGCCAACGACGCCCACCACATGTCGGCCCCGCACCCCCAAGGCCTGGGTGCCGAAGCCGCGCTCGACGCGGCCCTGGCGCGCGCGGGCGTGGATGCTGCCGCGGTGGACTTCGTCAATCTGCACGGCACCGCCAGCGCTGCGAATGACAACGTGGAAGCGGCCCTGGTGGCACGCCGTTACGCACCCACGGTGCACGCCTGCGCCACCAAAGGCCTGACCGGGCACACGATGGGCGCGGCGGGCCTGCTGGAAGCGGTCATCTGCCTGCTGGCACTGCAAGGCCGCAGCCGCGCCGGCACGGCCCACACCGAGGCGGCCGACCCTGCCTTCGGCCCGCGCTTTGCTCAGCAGTTGCGCTTGTTGCCCGCTGTCGGCCCGGCCCGCCTGGCGGCCAGCCATTCCTTCGGCTTCGGTGGCAACAACTGTGTGCTGCTGTTCGGCACGGGTGCGGGCGCAGTCGTGGACGCAGGTGCGGGAAGCAAATGAAAACGCAGCGCCTCTACATCGACGGCATCGCACTGTGGTCGCCCGCATTGCCCGGCTGGGCGCTGGCGCAGCAGGCCCTGCGCGGCGAGCCCGTGGCGGCTGACCCGCCCGCACCACGACCCAACCCCGCGCTGCTGGCTGCCAACGAACGCCGCCGCGCACCGGACGCCGTGCTGGTGGCACTGGAAGTGGCCGCAGCCGCCGTGGCCATGGCGGGCCAGGACGCCGCCACGTTGCCAAGCGTCTTCACCTCGGCGCACGGCGACCTGGGCATCGTCGACGCGCTGTGCAGCACCCTGGCCACCAACCCGCAGCTGCTGTCACCCACACGTTTCCACCACTCGGTGCACAACGCCGCCTCGGGCTACTGGGCCATGGCCACCGGCTGCCGCGCTGCCAGCAGTGCGGTCTCGGGTTTTGAAGCCAGCTTCGCAGTGGGTTTGCTCGAAGCTGCGACCCAGGCTCACACCGACGACACGCCGGTGCTGCTGGTGGGCTTCGACACCGCCGCGCGCGGCGCGCTGGCCTCGGTGAACCGCAGCCGCGGCCTGCTCGGCGTGGCGCTGGTGCTGACGCCGCAGCGCAGCGCCGCTTCCGTGTTCTCGCTGGACTGGGCCTGCACCGCTGGCATCGCGTCGCTGCCACCTTTGACGTCGGCTGCGGCCAAGGCACTGGCCGCCAATGCCATGGCCGATGCGCTGCCACTCTTCGAGGCGCTGGCGCGCGCGGAAGACACCGCCTTGACACTGCCACTCGGCCCTGCGGGGATACTGCATCTGAGCACAATCCCGCTGCCCGCGTGAGCCGTATAAGCCGCATGAGCCCCGCCCCGACCAGAAAGCCCTGCATGCACACCGCACCCGCCTCACAGACCGAAGCAGCGCCCGGCTCGCACCCCGAATCACAGCCCGACGTCCTGATCATGGGCGGCGGCCTGGCCGGCATGACACTGGCCTTGCAACTGCGCCAGCGCCTGCCCGACCTGCAAGTGCTGGTGCTGGAGCGCCGCGACCACCCGGTGCCGCTGGCCGCGCACAAGGTGGGCGAAAGCAGTGTCGAGATCGGCGCGCATTACTTCGAACACACGCTCGGCCTGCGCGAACACCTGCAGGGCCAGCAGTTGCGCAAGTTCGGCTTCCGCTTCTTCTTCAGCGAAGGCCGGCGCGACCTGCACCGCGTCACCGAACTCGGTGCCAGCCGCCCGCTGCCCGTGCCGAGTTATCAGATCGACCGCGGCATCTTCGAGAACTTCCTCGGGCAAGAGTGCCAGCGCCGCGGCATCCGCTTCATCGACGACGCCATGGTGCGCAAGGTCGAACTGAGCGAAGACGCGGCCCCGCACCAGGTGCATTGGCAGCGCAAGGGCGAAAAAATGCAGAGCACCCAGGTGCGTTGGGTGGTGGACGCCTGCGGCCGCGCCGGTCTCATCAAGCGCCAGCTCGGGCTGGAGCAGGAAAACGCCCACGCCGCGCACGCCGTGTGGTTTCGCGTCAGCGAACGCATTCACATCGACGCGTGGCCGCTCGAGGGTGATGCCGACGAGGCCACCGCCTGGCGCGAACGCTGCGTCACGCCGACACGGTGGTTGTCGACCAACCACCTGGTCGGCGCCGGTTACTGGGTGTGGCTCATACCGCTGGCCTCGGGCTCGCACTCGGTGGGCATCGTGGCCGACCCGAAATACCACCCGCTGGAGCGCATGAACACCTTCGAGAAGGCGATGGAGTGGCTGCAGGAGTTCCAGCCCGCGCTCTT
>JBBSCV010000394.1:0-3606 GCA_038249925.1 Burkholderiales bacterium | reverse complement strand
TCCAGCAGCGCCAGCGCTTCGGCGCGCAGCGCGGCGGCGCTCAGGCCGGGTTTGCTGGGCCAGTCGATGTTGGCCACGGTGGCCACCCAGGCGGCGCGAAACTCGCGCGGCGCAGGCGGGGGCTGGTCGGCGGTGCCGAAGCCGGGTGGGGGTTCGGGCGCTGGCTCGAACGGCGCGGGTGACTCGGCTGCACCAGATGCACCAGCTGCGTCAGATGCGTCAGGTGCGTCAGGCGAGGCAACTCCAACGACAGGCCGCACCGCACAACCCACGCCGCCGATGACCGGCCCGGCCAGCGCGGCCAGCGTGGCAGCGCCGAAACGACGGCGCTTCACAAAAGCGCCGTTTCAGGCCTGGCTGAATGGCCGCCCGGAAAGAGAAGAAGATACATGCGCCGCATGCTAATGCGGGGGATGGCGGCCCCGCGCTTTCTCAACGCCCGCGCACCGCCCACGCACCGCCCACGCAGCGCGCGGTTTGCCCCTACCAGATCTTGACCCGCTCTTCTTCGGGCAGGTACAGCTTGTCGCCCGGCTTCACGCCGAAGGCTTCGTACCACGGGGCCGTGTTTCGCACCGTCTGCGGCCGGAAGTTGGAGGGGCTGTGGGGCCCCACCGTGAGCTGGCGCTCCATCGCCGCGGTGCGGTACTTGGCACGCCAGATCTGGCCATAGCCGAGGTAGAAGCGCTGCGCGCCCGTCTTGCCGTCGATCACCGGCGCCTGCTGGTCCTTCATGTCCTTCAGCGACATCTTGTAGGCGTCCCACGCGATGTTCAGGCCGGCGATGTCGGCGATGTTCTCGCCCAGCGAAAGCTGCCCGTTGATGCGTTTGCCCGGCAGCGGCTCGTAGCTTTCCACCTGCCGCACGAGCACATTGGCCAGCTTCGTGAAGCGCTCGACATCCTGCGGGGTCCACCAGTCGGCCAGCTTGCCGTCGACGTCGTATTTGCGCCCCTGGTCGTCGAAGTGGTGGCTGATCTCGTGGCCGATGACGGCGCCGATGCCGCCGTAGTTGACGGCAGCGTCGGCCTTGGGGTCGAAGAAGGGCGGCTGCAGAATGGCGGCCGGGAAGACGATCTCGTTCCAGGTCGGGTTCGCGTAGGCATTCACCGTCATCGGCGTCATGCCCCACTCGCTGCGGTCGATGGGCTTGCCGATCTTGGCCAGGTCTCGATCGAAGTCGAAAGCATAGGCGCGGCGCATGTTGCCCAGCGGGTCGCCGCGCACCACTTCGAGCGCCGTGTAGTCGATCCACTTGTCCGGGTAGCCGATCTTCGCCGTGAAGCGCGACAGCTTCGTGCGCGCCGCTAGCTTCGTCTTCGGGTCCATCCATTCCAGGTTCTGCAGCCGCACGTCCATCGCGGCGATGATGTTCTTGACCATCGCGTCCATCTGCGCTTTGGCTTCGGGCGGAAAGTACCGAGCCACGTATTCCTGCCCGATGGCCTCGCCCAGCGCGTCGCTCGTGAGATCGACCGCCTGCTTCCAGCGCTCTTGCTGCTTGACGGTGCCGGAAAGCGTCTTGCCGTAGAACGCGAAGGTCTCGTCGCGGAACGCCTTGGGCAGTACAGGCGCGGCGCTGCGCAGGGTGTGATACCGCAACCAGGCTTGCCAATCGGCCAGCGGCACGGTTTCGACGAGCCTGGAAATCCCCTTCAGGGCAGACGGCTGGTCCATGTTCACGCTGGACACGGCATCGATGCCGGCCACGCTGCGGAAGGCCGGCCAGACGATGCCGGGAAAGCCTGCATCCAGGTCTGCCACGGCCACCGGGTTGTAGCGCTTCTCGCTCTGCCGGTTCTCGACATTGGTCCAGTGCAGCTTGGCGATGTCGGTTTCCAGCGCCAGCATGCGCGCAGCCTGGACGCGCGCTTCGGCTTCTGACACGCCTGAAAGCATCAGCAGGCGGGCGACATGGGCTTCGTATTCGGCCTTCTGCGGGGCCCAGCGCGTCTCGAGGTAGTAATCGCGGTTCGGCATGCCCAGACCTGACTGGAAGAAGCTCGCGGTCATGCGGCTCGAGTCCTTCAGGTCCTGGCGGATGTACATGCGCAGGGGTGCGGGCCCGCCGGTACGGTTGCCGCGCGCCATCGCCCGAGACAGTTGTTCGCGGGTGCGGATGGCGGCGATGGCATCGAGCTCGCGCTGCAGCGGGGCGAGTGCGGCCTTTTCGATGGCCGCTTCATCGAAGAGGCTGGCGTAGTAATCACCCACCTTGCGGTTGTTGCCCGTGGCACCAGTCTTGGCGGCAGTCGTGGCAGCAGTCTGGGCAGCCGCTTCTTCGATGATGGTGCGGGTGCGCTTTTGCGAAAGTTCATTCAGCTCGTTGAACATGCCCCAGGACGAGCGGTCGTCGGGAATGCGGGTAGCCTGGTCCCAGGCGCCGTTCACGTAGGCGAAAAAATCGTCGCCCGGCCTGACGCCGGTGTCCATGCCGGCGGTGTCGACGCCGAAGCGGCCGAGCGCGGGGCCGTCGGCTGGCGCGGGGCGCGCGGCGGCCCCTGCGCCAGCGGCGACGGCGGGCCCGGAGGCGACACCGCAAAGTGCCGTCGTCAAAACAATCAGTGCCTGCGTGCAGGCCTGCGTGGTGCGGTTCGTCATCGATGTCTTCCTGTCGGGGCCGCGTCAGTGCGCCCACTTGAAACCATAACAGCGAGTGAGCGGGCTCACACCGGGCCGGCCGTCGACGTTCGAGCCTGCACCGCTTCCTGAAGCAGCACCAGCGCCCACAGCGCCTGGTTGGCCGGCGTGGCGATGCCGTGCCGGGCGGCGGCCCGCACCACTTGCCCGTTGAGCTGGTCGATCTCGCTGCGGCGCCCGCGCGCCAGGTCTTGCGCGGTGGATGAACGCTGCGCCGGCATGGTGGTGGCCACACGGTCGACGGCGATCTGCATTTCGTCCAGCGCCATGGTGTGCCCCTCGGCCTGCGCCACGGCCACGGCCTCGCGCAGCACGGCCTGCTGCAGTTCACGCACCGCAGGCACCGTGGCCATCACGCCATAGGGCGCCTGCGCCAGCGCCGAGATGGCGTTGCAGGCGCAGTTCACCACCAGCTTGCGCCACAACTCGGTCAGTGGCGCATCGCTCAGGCGCACGTCGAAACCGCCTGCCTGCAGTTGCTGTTGCAGTTGCAGCTGCTTCTGCGCATCGTCAGCCAATGAATCACCTTGCGGCCCCGGCAAGCAGCCGATGACCAGACCTTGCCCGCCGGCGTGCCGCACCACGCCGGGTGCCTGCATCGACGCTGCGACATAGGCCGCGCCCACCATCACTGACCGCTGCAGTGCGGTGGCCAGCACAGGGCCATTGGCGACGCCGTTCTGCAAACTGAGCACAGCGGACTCGGGCCGCAGGTGCGGCGCCATCGCCCGCGCGACGGCCTCCGTGTCGGCCGACTTCACGCACAGCAGCACGAAGCCCGCGCTGGCCACCAGGCCGATGTCGGTGCTGGCAGGCACCGGCACCACGCATGTGCCGGACTCTTCATGCAGCGTGACGCCAGCCTCGCCGATGGCCTGCACTTGCGCGGAGCGGCCCACCAGCACCACCCGCTGCCCAGCGCGCGCCAGCCGCGCACCGATCAGGCTGCCCAGGGCACCGGCGCCG
>JBBSCV010000393.1:0-3614 GCA_038249925.1 Burkholderiales bacterium | reverse complement strand
GTCGGGCTGCGGCACGCCCACGGCCATGCGTGCCGTCATCTCGCTGGCGACGTTGCCGATGTCGATCTGGCCGACCGCGATATCGAAGGCGCGGCCGTCTAGCGAGGCTGCTTTGGTCAGCCCCGTGATGGCGTGTTTGGTAGCCGTGTAGGCCATGCTGCCCGGGCGCGGCGAGTGCGCCGAAATGCTGCCGTTGTTGATGATGCGGCCGCCCATGGGCTGCTGTGCGCGCATCAGCCGGAAGGCGTTGCTCAGGCAGTAGAAGGCGCCGTTGAGGTTGATGTCGACGGCCTGCTTCCAGGTCTCGGCGGCGTACTCGTCGGGCAGGGTGCCGGGCAGCATGATGCCGGCGTTGTTGAAGAGCAGGTCGAGCCGGCCGCAGCGCTGCTGCACGGTGTCGAAGAGCTGCGTCACGGCGGCAGCGTCAGACACGTCGCAGGGCATGGCAATGCCGCGTGCGCCGTCGGCACCCGCGTCTGCGATGGTCGCTTGAAGCGCGGCTTCACGCCGGCCGACCAGAACCACCTGCCAGCCATCGCGCAACAGTGCGGTGGCGCAGGCCTTGCCGATGCCGCTGCCGGCACCGGTGACGAGGGCAACTTGAGTCATGAAGACAGACCTGGCAAGTGTTGAGCGGCGCCGATGATGCACCATGCGAACCTCGGCCAACGACCGCAGATGCCCCCATGGAATTCACCAAAGTTGTTCTCTACACCGGCCAAGACGGCCGCGCGCGTTTCCGCGAAGAAGCGGTGCCGCTCACCGAAGGCAAGCCCCAGGCGAGGCTGTCGGCGCTGATGCCCAGCGGCGGCCTGCAGCTGCGCACGAGCCCGATGGGCTTTCGCAGCGATTTCCACTGCACAGAGAACCCGCAATGGCTTTTCGTGCTGGGCGGTGCGATGGAGATCGGCCTGCAGGACGGCAGCAAGCGCGTCTTCACGCCTGGCCAGCACTTCTACTCGGCCGACACGCTGCCAGCAGGCGCCACGTTCGACCCGCAACTCCACGGCCACAACAGCCGCCAGGTAGGCAGTGAACCGCTGGTGACCGCCTTTGTCCGAGGCTAAGGTCGCCGGCGAATTTCAGCCGCCGATGCGCCCCAACAGCAGGTACTCCATCAGCGCCTTCTGCGCGTGCATGCGGTTCTCGGCTTCGTCCCACACCACACTTTGCGGGCCGTCGATGACCTCCGCCTGCACCTCTTCACCGCGGTGCGCGGGCAGGCAGTGCATGAAGAGGGCGTCGGGCTGGGCCACGGCCATCATCTCTTCATCCACGCACCAGTCGACGAAGGCCTTGCGACGCTCTTCGTTCTGGGCTTCGTAGCCCATGCTGGTCCAGACGTCGGTGGTGACGAGGTGGGCGCCTTCGCAGGCCTGCATCGGGTGGTTGAAAACCTTGTAGCAGCTGGCGTCGCGGATGCCGGCCACGGCAGCATCCACCTCGTAGCCACTGGGCGTGCTGACGTGCACCGTGAAGCCCAGGATCTCGGCCGCCTGCAGCCAGGTGTTGGCCATGTTGTTGCCGTCACCCACCCAGGCCACGACCTTGCCGGTGATGCTGCCGCGGTGTTCGATGAAGGTGAAGATGTCGGCCAGGATCTGGCACGGGTGGTATTCGTTGGTCAGGCCGTTGATCACCGGCACGCGCGAATGCGCGGCGAAGCGCTCGAGCATGCTCTGCTCGTAGGTGCGGATCATCACCAGGTCGACCATGCGGCTGATGACGCGCGCGCTGTCTTCGGCCGGCTCGGCGCGGCCGAGCTGGCTGTCACCTGTGGTGAGGTGCACCACGCTGCCGCCCATCTGGTACATGCCGGCTTCGAAGCTGACGCGCGTGCGCGTGCTGGCCTTCTCGAAGATCATCGCCAGCGTGCGGTCCACCAGCGGCTGGTACTTCTCGTAGTTCTTGAAGCGCTGCTTGATGATCTTCGCGCGTTCGAAGACGTAGGCGTATTCCTCGGCGCGCAGGTCCTTGAACTGCAGGTAGTGGCGCATCAGCGAGTGGCCGGGCTTCATGCGGCGCCTGTCATGCGGGCTCGGCCAGGAAGGCCTTCACCAGCGGGCAGAGGATGGCCACGATCTGCGCCGCCTCTGCAGCTGAAAGAATGAGCGGCGGCACGAGGCGGATGACCTTGTCCGCCGTCACGCTGATCATCAGCCCCGCTTCGGCTGCGCGGCCCAGCAGCACGCCGCAGGGGCGGTCGAGCTCGATGCCGATCATCAAGCCGGCGCCGCGGATGTCGACCACGCCTTTCAGGCCACCCAGTTCACGCTGCAGGCCGTCGCGCAGCAGCGCGCCCACGTTCGCGGCGTTGGCCAGCAGGCCATCTTCTTCGCAGATGCGCAGGGTCTCGACACCGGCCCGCATGGCCAGCGGGTTGCCGCCGAAGGTGGTGCCGTGGTTGCCGGGCCCCAGAACGTTCAGCGCGCGCGGGCCACAGACCACCGCACCGATGGGCACACCCGAACCCAGGCCCTTGGCCAGTGGCACCACGTCGGGCTGGATGCCGGCCCACTGGTAGGCGAACCACTTGCCCGTGCGGCCGATGCCGCACTGCACCTCGTCCAGCATCAGCAGCCAATCGTTGGCATCGCAAAGCTTGCGCAGGCCCTGCAGGTACTCCCAGCGCACCGGGTTCACGCCGCCTTCGCCCTGGATGGTTTCCAGGAATACGGCCACCACATTCGGATGGGTCTTGGCCGCGGCTTCCACCGCAGCCAGGTCGTTCAGTGGCACGCGCACGAAACCTTCCACCAGCGGCCCGAATCCGGCCTGTACCTTGGGGTTGCCGGTGGCCGACAGCGTGGCGATGCTGCGGCCGTGGAAGGCCTTCTCGTAGACGATGATCTCGGGGCGATCGATGCCCTTGTCATGGCCGAACTTGCGCGCGATCTTCAGCGCAGCCTCGTTGGCTTCCAGGCCGCTGTTGCAGAAGAAGGCGCCGTCCAGCCCCGAGATCTCGCACAGCTTGGCCGCCAGTTCTTCCTGCAGCGGTATCTCGTAGTAATTGCTGGTGTGGATGAGCTTGGCAACCTGCTCCTGGAGCGCAGGAACCAATTTGGGGTGGGCATGGCCCAGGGTATTGACGGCAATGCCGCCAAGACCATCGAGGTAACGCTTGCCCTTCGAGTCCCAGACCCAGCAGCCTTTTCCGTGCGACAGCGCGATGGGCAAGCGGCCGTAGGTGTTCAGCACATGCGGCATGGGTCGTGACGATGCGGCGCTCGGGGTGGCTGCCAGGGCAGCATTCAGTGCGGGCTCGGGAGCGTTCATCGTGGTTCCTCAGCAAGCGGGAATCGGGGGCCCAGAAAGAAAACGCCGGGCTGTGACTCGAAGGTCACGCTGCGGCTGCGTTTGATTCTAAAGGTGCACCCGGCGCAGCCGAAGCTCAGGCAGAGGCACTCCTGATGCATGCTGCAACGCAACAAACCCAAGGCACAATCGAGGTCCAACGCGGGCCGCCACGGCCGCTGCGTGTGAACCCGGCGCGTCCACAGGGCGCGCCGTTGCTGATGAGCCTCAACACCCCCCGCCAGTACACGATCCAGGGCCTGACACTCGAAGGCCGCACCTTCCGCCCGAGCGACTGGGCAGAACGTCTGGCGGGCGCC
>JBBSCV010000392.1:0-3619 GCA_038249925.1 Burkholderiales bacterium | reverse complement strand
GGTCATCGATCAATTTCGGCGCGCTTTGTTGTGGCGACTTAAGTCCATATAAGACGATAACTCTCTGTCAGGACTGGCTTTTCGAGGAAAGCCGGACTGCATGGCACGACCTGACACGACCATAAATCATTCCCACTCGATGGTGGCCGGCGGCTTGCTGCTCACGTCGTAGGCCACCCGGTTGATGCCGCGCACTTCGTTGATGATGCGGCTCGAGACCTTCTTCAACAGCGCATACGGCAACTCGGCCCAGTCAGCGGTCATGAAGTCGCTGGTCTGCACGGCGCGCAGCGCCACCACATAGTCGTAAGTGCGGCCGTCGCCCATCACGCCCACGCTCTTCACGGGCAGGAACACGGCGAAGGCCTGGCTGGTCAGCTCGTACCAGGTCTTGCCGAAGTTGGGACCGGGGGCTTCGTCGCGGAAGTTGCGCAGCTCTTCGATGAAGATGGCATCGGCGCGCCGCAGCAGTTCGGCGAATTCGGGCTTCACCTCGCCCAGGATGCGCACGCCCAGACCCGGCCCCGGGAAAGGGTGGCGATAGACCATTTCTGCCGGCAGGCCCAGTGCCACGCCCAGCTCTCGCACTTCGTCCTTGAAGAGGTCTCGCAAGGGCTCCAGCAGCTTCAGGCCGAGTGTTTCAGGAAGGCCGCCGACGTTGTGGTGGCTCTTGATGGTGGTGGCCTTCTGCTTGCCCGATGCCGTCTTGGCACCGCCGCTTTCGATGACGTCCGGGTAGATCGTGCCCTGAGCCAGCCACTTGGCGTTCTGCAGCTTCTTCGCCTCGGCCTGGAAGACCTCGACAAACTCGCGGCCGATGATCTTGCGCTTGGCCTCGGGGTCGGCCACGCCCTTCAGCTGGCCCAGGAATTGCTCTCTGGCGTCGACGTGGATCACCTTGGCATGCAGGCGGCCGACGAACATGTCCATCACCATCCGGCCTTCGTTCAGGCGCAACAGGCCGTGGTCGACGAAGACACAGGTGAGCTGGTCGCCAATGGCGCGGTGGATGAGTGCGGCGGCCACGCTGCTGTCGACGCCCCCGCTGAGGCCCAGGATGACCTCTTCGTTGCCCACTTGCTCGCGAATGCGCGCCACGGCTTCTTCGATGTGGTCGCGCATCACCCAGTCGGGTCGTGCGCCCGCGATCTTCAATACGAAGCGCTCCAGCAGCGCCCTGCCCTGCACGGTGTGTGTCACCTCGGGGTGAAACTGCACGCCGTAGTAGCCGCGCGCCTCGTCGGCGATGCCGGCGATGGGGCAGCTGGGCGTGCTGGCCATGAGCTTGAAACCCGGTGGCAAAGCGGTGACCTTGTCGCCGTGGCTCATCCACACCCTCAGCATGCCGTGGTTCGCCTCATCAGGCCCGGGTGTGCTGAAGTCTTCGATGCCTTCGAGCAGCCTGGTATGGCCGTGCGCGCGAACCTCGGCATAGCCGAACTCGCGGTGGCTGCTGGCTTCGACCTTGCCGCCCTGCTGCACCGTCATCGTGAACATGCCGTAGCAGATGCCCAGCACCGGCACACCGCTGTCCCACACCGCCTGCGGCGCGCGCAGGTCTTGTTCTTCGTAGGTGCTGGCGTGGCTGCCCGAAAGGATGATGCCCTTGGGCGCGAACTGACGAATGAATTCGTCGCTGACGTCGTTGGGGTGAATCTCGCAGTACACATGCGCCTCGCGAACGCGGCGCGCGATGAGCTGCGTGACCTGCGAGCCGAAGTCGAGGATGAGGATCTTGTCGTGGTTCATGGCGTCACGGCTTGCCCGCTTCAGGCGTGGGTGGGTTTCGGTGGGGTCGACTCAAGGGCCAGGCGGCCCAGATGTCGCTGGCGGCGGAAGTGCACCACCGCCAGCAACAGCGCCAGGGCTTGCAGCGCCGCGCAGAAGTACATGGGGGCGCCGATGCGCCAGTCGCCGCGCGGCAGGTCGGACACAACGGCCAGCAACGATGTCGCGAGCACCGGGGCCAGCACGGCCATCAGGCTGTTCAACGCGCTGATGGCGCCCAGGGTCTGGCCTTGCTCGCTGCCGCTGGCGGCGCTGGAGACCAGACTCTGAAGCGCTGCGCCTATGGTGTTGCCCAGCAGGTTCATTCCGATGACGACATACAGCATCCAGCCCGCGCTGGCCAGGCCGTAGCCGGCATATGCCAAGGCCGACGACACCAGTGCCAGCACCACCAGGCGCTGCGGTGTGATGCGCTTCAGGATGCGGCCCATCAGCACGCCCTGCACCACTGCAGACACCAGGCCGATGGCGAACAGCGACCAGCCGTTTTCCGTCGGCCCCCAGCCGAATTTGAAAGTCGTGTACAGCACCCACACGGTGTACAGCGTGAATTGCGCCAACCCCACCAGCGCAAGCACCCCGACCAGCAGGCCCACGCCCTCCAGCCGCGCCAAGGCGCGCAGTGAAGACAGCGGGTTGGCCGCCGACCAGCCCACCGCGCGGCGCCGGTCTGCGGGCAAGGATTCAGGCAGCACCAGCACGCCATAGGCCAGATTCAGCAGCGCCAGGCCCCCGGCCACGAAGAAGGGCAAGCGCAGGTCGATGCCCCCAAGCAGCCCGCCCATCACGGGGCCGAGAACGAAGCCGATGCCGAACATCGCGCCCAGCAAACCGAAACGGCGTGCACGCTCTTCGGGCGGCGTGATGTCGGCCACGTAAGCACTGGCCACCGCCGCATTGGCCTGCATGGCACCGCCCACCACGCGTGAAGCCAGCAGCATCCACAGGCTGGTGGCCAGCGCCGTGGTGAAGAAGTTGATGGCCAAGCCGCAGAAGCCGAGCAGCAGCACCGGGCGTCGGCCAAAACGGTCAGACAACGCGCCAAGAAGCGGAGCGGCAAGGAAACTGGCCGCAGCGAAGGTGAAGGCGATGAGGCCGTACCAATACGTCTGCTCCACCGGGTTGGCCGTGAACTGCCCCACCAGGGCCGGCAGCACCGGCACGATGATGCCGACCGCGAGCATGTCGATGAGCACCGCGATCATGATGAAGCGCATGGCCGCGGGTCTGGCAGCCCCCGGCCCGCTTGCCGGCGGCGTCTGGGTGGCAGCCGTCATTCCATGCGGTAGTTCGGCGCTTCTTTGGTGATCTGCACGTCGTGCACGTGGCTCTCGCGGATGCCGGCCGCGGTGATCTCGACGAATTCGGCCCGCTCTTGCATCTCTGCAATGCTGGCGCAGCCGCAATAGCCCATCGACGCTCGCAGGCCGCCAGCCATCTGGTAGATGATGCTGACGACACTGCCCTTGTAGGGCACACGACCCTCGATGCCTTCGGGCACCAGCTTGTCGGCGTTGGGGTTGACGGTCTCGTCGGCTTCCTGGAAGTAACGGTCGGCGCTGCCGGCACGCATGGCACCGATGCTGCCCATGCCGCGGTAGCTCTTGTAGCTGCGGCCCTGGTAGAGGATGACTTCACCCGGCGCTTCTTCGGTGCCGGCGAACATGCCGCCCATCATCACCGTGCCGGCACCCGCGGCGATGGCCTTGGCGATGTCGCCGCTGTAGCGGATGCCGCCATCGGCAATCAGCGGCACGCCGCTGCCCTTCAGCGCAGTGGCCACGCTGTCGATGGCCATCATCTGCGGCACGCCCACACCCGCCACGATGCG
>JBBSCV010000391.1:0-3619 GCA_038249925.1 Burkholderiales bacterium | reverse complement strand
GGCGGCCGTCGTCGCTGATCGCGTCGACGTACCACCAGAGGTAGCCACCGGGTGGCACCGGCTGGTCGAAGCAAGGTGCGCCATCAGCGCGCCGGCCGCCAGTTGCCCGGAAAGCGCTGCCATCGGCACGCCCGGCCCCGGGTGCACCCCACCGCCCGCCAGGAAGAGCCCCGGGACCCGGCAGCTCGCCCCAGGCCGCTGGAACAGTGCCATCCAGCCGTGCGTGGCCTGGCCATACAACGCCCCCCCGCTGGCCGGAAAGAGGCGGTTGAAATCGGCCGGGGTCGTTCGCTGCGTCTGTGCCGGCGTCGGCTGCATCTGCAGGCCGCAGCCGCGCAGCAGTGACAGGCTCCGTTGTTCGCATGGATCTGTCTCCTGGGCATTGAAAGGGCGGCGGTCGCCGTCGGCCGGTGCGTTCACCAGGCACAAAAGACGTTCGGCCGCGCCGGCGGGCACCATTTGCGCGGCGCCGCGGTCTTGCGCGCACACGTAAACCGTGCCGGCGCCGGGCAGGCGGCGACGTTGAAAGATGTCGTCGAATTCCGAGCGGTAGTCGTTGTCGAAGAAGACGTTGTGGTGCTCGAGCTCGAAGCCGGCGGTGGGCGTGTGCAGGGCCCAGGTGACGGCCGAGAGCGAACGCCGCTTGACCGGCAGCGAAGGCACGGCGTGCTGCACGGCGGCGCCGAGCTGGCCGTCCACCAAGGCTTGCGGGCTGCCATTGAAGACCACGGCGTCGGCTTGCAGCTCTTCGCCTCCGGCCAGGCGCACACCGCGCACATGGCCGGCCCTGTTCAACAGGATCCGATCACAGGCCATGCCGTAGCGCAGCGTGGCACCGTGCCGCTGCGCCAGCCGCGCGAAGCTCTGCGCCACGGCATGCATGCCGCCCTGCACGGACCACACACCGTCCAGTTCCACCTGCGCCACCAGCATCAGCGTGGCGGGCGCCTGCCACGGTGAAGCGCCGCAGTAGGTGGCATAACGCGCAAACAGCTGGCGCATGCGGGGGTCGTGAAAGTGCCGGCCGAGATAGCGCCACAGCGTGTTGAAAGGCCCCAGGCTGGCCAGCGTGGCCAGGCCTTGCGGGCCCAGGCTGCGGATCATGCCCAGCATGCTGGGCTTGCCAGCGCGCATGTAGGGGCCTTCGAGTGCGCGGTAGACCTTGCGCGCTTCGGCGCAGAAGGCGGTGAACCGGCGCGCTTCTTCGGGCCCCGAAAAGGTGCCGATGGCGTCGGCCGAGGCGCGTGTGTCGGCAAAGAGGTCAAGCGTCTTGTCGTGGTCTCGCCAGGCGTGGCGCGCCAGCACCGGCAGCGGCATCAGCGGGGGCAGGTCGGCCATCGAGTGACCCGCCTGTTCGAGGATCTGCTCGAACACCCAGCGCAGCGTGAAGACCGTCGGCCCGGCATCGAGCAGGGCGCCGTCCACCTGCTGCTGGCGCATCTTTCCGCCCGGGCCGGCGGCGCTGTCCAGCAGCGTCACTTGCACGCCCTGGCGTGCCAGCAGCAAGGCGCTGACGAGCCCGCCGATGCCCGCGCCGATGACGACCACGCGGCGCTCGCGCAAGGCCTCAACCATGCTGCCGCCCCTGCCAGCGGCCTTGAATCAGCAGCGGCACGAAGCGCACGAACATCGATTCGCTGAAGTAGCCGCCACCGTAGGCCGCACGTATGGCGGTCTGGTGCGCGCCACTGCGCGCGTACGCGTCCATCGCTGCGGTGTTGCGCCACAGGCTGAAGGTGCACTGGCGCAGGAAAGGCGCTTCACCCAGGCCAGCGGCCAGCAGGCAGCCATCGGCCGCGGCCAACGACGCTTCAGCCGGTGGCGACAGGCGCCAGAAGGCACGCGCATGGCGCGGCCGTATCGAAGCCCGAGTGATGGCGGCGATGGGCACGTCCTCGTGCAAGCCGGGCGCCGTCAACGTGACGTCGAGTGCTGCACCCGACCAGCTGCCCTTGCTGCTGGTGGCGCGCATCAGCGTCACGAGCCATTCACGCGCATGGGCGCGCCATGCGGCGAGCTGGGTGGAGTGGTCGATGAAATCTCGCGCGCTGGCCTCGTCGTCGAAGCCCAGGAAAAGGCCGCGATGCGTGGCGCTGGGCTTGAGACCGAAGCCACCGCCTTCGCCACTGCCCATCACCTTGATGAAGCGCAGCCCGCGCACGCCGCCAAAAGGGCGGGCGCCCAACACCAGCCGGCCCCAGGCCCACAGCCGGGCTGCCGGCAGCATGTCTGCCAGCACCAGCACCGCCACGGCCCCGGCGCTTCGCGTGTTGCTGGCGGGCGCCGAGCGCGCCTTCGGCGCTGGGCCCTGGAGCGCATTCGGTTTCACGGCAGCTCGTGGCGGCTGTTTGTCAGCCCGCCCTCATTGCGGCGCGGGGGCGGCAGCAGCGGGCGGGGCTGAACTCAGGCTCTGCAGGCCAATCCAGGGCTTGACCATCGACACGCCGTAGAAGGGCTTGTTGGCGCCCTGGTGGCAGGTGGCGCAAGCCACCAGTGGGGTGTCTCCGTTGGGGCCCAACCGGTTCGGCGGCAGCACCTTGCCCAGCGGCACGGTGTACTCGCTGTTGATGTTCCGAACCATGTTGATGCCATGCCAGGCCAGCGTGCGTTGCGGCGGGCTCTCTTCCCAGCTGCCGAAGTGACGGCTGTTGTGGCAGTAAGTGCAGTTCACGCCGAGCGAGCCCGAGAAGTACATCATCAGCGCGTAGGTGTCCTCGGTTTCCTGGATGCTCTTCACATGTCCCGTGGGCAATGCGGTGGTGCCACCGACGCGAATGTCGACGGGCTTCAGCAGGTAGGTGGTGATGGGATCGGCCGGCAGCGAGGACAGCCCCACCAGTGGCGAGGCCTGGTTCTGCCCGTTGCGGTTGCCCATGAAATCGGCGCGCTTGTCCTGTGCCAGCGGCTGGAACCAGGTCTGCTCCGGCACGTTGTTGCCGCGGTGGCAGGTATAGCAGGTGACACCGGTTTCGGCGACGTGAGACTTCCAGTTGGCATTGATGTTCTGCGTCATCTGGATCATCCGACGCGCGACGGTATGGGTGTACTTCGAATCGTCGGCCATGTTGCCTTCGACGTGGCAGTAATTGCAGCCCGCCTCTGGCGCAACCCATGCCGTCATGGCCGCCATCTGCGCCGTGAACTGGCCGATGCTGAGGTCACCCAGCACCTGCACGTTCTGCAGCACATCCCTGGCTTTGGGGCCGTCGGGGCTGCCGGGGTCGATGGCCTCGGGAATGACGTTGGCTTGCTGCTTGGCGGCGACGATTCGCGGGTTGTCCACCTGCTCCATGCCCGTGCCGCGATAGCCGATTTGCGTGCTGTCCATCGGCGGGCGTTCGCAACCCGCCAGCAGCGTGGCCGCAAGGGCCGTGAAAATGAGCGCGCTGGCTCTCTTCAGCAGGGTCATGGCTTCACTCCTTGCACGGCGGCCGGGTCGACCATGTTGCCGAAGACAGGTGGGTAGGGTGGTGCGACGCCGTGCTGCACGGCCCAGAGGTACCAGTTGTCGACCACGGTGCCGGTGAGCAGGATGCCGATACCGCCCGTCAGCGGCGTCAGCACGGCAAACCACCATGCCCAGCGGTGGATAGATTCCGTCGTGGCGTTGAAGCCCATC
>JBBSCV010000390.1:0-3635 GCA_038249925.1 Burkholderiales bacterium | reverse complement strand
TTCTTGTCCTGTTGGCCACCACCTTGAGCCTGTGGCTGGCCGCCACACCCGCCACCGCTGCAGCGACGGCCGACCACTGGCAGCTGCCCGTCACCGTGCAGACGCTGCCCAACGGCCTGACGCTGGTGGTGAGCGAAGACCGCAGCTCGCCCACCGTGGGCATCAGCGTCATTTACAAAGTGGGCATGCGGCGTGAACCGCGCGGGCGCAGCGGCTTTGCCCATCTGTTCGAACACCTGATGTTCCAGGGCACGCCGAATGCGCCCAAGGGCATGTTCGACCGTGTCATCAACGCGGGCGGGGGCGACAACAACGGCAGCACGCGCGCCGACTTCACGAACTACATCGAACGCGCGCCGGTCTCGGCGCTGGAAACCATGCTGTGGCTGGAAGCCGACCGCATGAAGACGCTGGACTTCAACGCCACGACGCTGAAGAACCAGCAAGACGTGGTGAAGGAAGAGATACGCGTCAACGTGCAGAACACGCCCTACGGCGGCTTCATGTGGATAGACATCGGCGGCCTGGCCTTCGACAAGTGGGAAAACAACCACGACGGCTACGGCAGCTTCGAAGACCTGGACCGGGCCACGCTGGACGACGTGCGGGCCTTCCACCGTGATTTCTACGGCCCCAACAACGCCGTCATCGCGATTGCCGGCGACGTGACACCTGCGCGTGCGCTGGCCCTCGTGAAAAAGCACTTCGGCGGCATACCGCGCCGCCCCGTGCCACCGCTGGCCGACTTCAGCGAGCCGCTGAACACCGCAGAGCGCCGCCTCGTGCAGGCCGACCGGCTGGCGCAGGTGCCGGCCATGGCGGCAGCCTGGAAGATGCCCGTGCGCGGCAGCGCCGACCACGCGCCCATGGTGGTGCTGGGCGAGGTGCTGGCCGGTGGCAACGCGTCACGTCTGTACCAGGGCCTGGTGAAGGGGCGCGAGCTGGCGCTGAACCTCGACAGCCTGTGGGGCCTGACAGGGCCCTGGGAATACGACGGCCCGACGCTCTACACGCTGTTCGCGCTGTACAAGCCCGGTGCAAGCGCAGACACCCTGCTGGCCGCCATTGACGAAGAGGTGGCGCTCATCGTGCGTGAAGGCGTGGATGACGCGACCCTGAAGCGCGTGAAGACACGCATGAGAGCCGACTGGTACAACGGCCTGGAGAGCTTTCTCGGCCGTGCCGACATGCTGGCGCGCCTGCAGGTGCTGTGGGGCGATGCCCAGGTGGTGAGCCAGGTGCCGGAATGGATAGACGCCGTGACTTCGGCGCAGATTCAGCGTGTCGCGGCTACCTACCTGACACCGGCCAACCGCTCGGTCATCGACCGCCGGCCGGTGCCGCCTGCCGCAACCGCCGCTCCCGTTGCGCCTACCGCGCCTACCGCGCCACCTGAGCCTCCTACGCCTACCGCGCCTGCCGCGGGTGCTGCCCCCGCGCCTGTCGCCCCTGCATCTGCTGCACGTTAGGCCCGCCATGAACAAAATCACCACCTTTGCTCTGGCCGCCGTGGCCGCGTTGTGCAGCAGCCCGCTCTGGGCCCAGCCCGCCGCAGCAGATTCCGCTGCGCCCGCCTTCCCCAAGGGCATGCCCGGCTTCGGCCCCGACGCCGTGCTGCCTGCGCCGCAGATCACGCGCAGCCGCTTGCCCAACGGCCTGGAGGTGTGGGTGGTGCCCCGCCGCGGCCTGCCGCGCGTGGACGCGGTGCTGGCCGTGCGCGGTGCCGGCTCGGCCGCCGACGGGCCCAAGCAGGCCGGCTTCACGGCGCTGCTGGCCGACCTGCTGACCGAAGGCACGCAGCAGCGCGACGCGCGCACGTTGGCCCAGGACGTGCAAGCCCTGGGCGGCAGCCTCTCGGCCAGCCCCGGTGCTGACGGCATCACGCTTGGCGCGCAGGCGCTGGCTTCGCAGGCCGGGCCGCTGCTGCAGCTGATGGCCGAAGTGGCACGCCGGCCGGCCTTTGCCGATGCCGAAGTGAAGCTGGCCCAGGCCAATGCACTGGAAGGTTTGAAAGCTGCCGGCGCCCAGCCACGCTTTCGCGCCGAGGGCGCGATGGGCAAGGCGCTGTTCGGCGAACACGGCTATGGCCGCAGCCAGCCCACCGAAGTCGGCATCGCCTCGGCCACGCCGGCAGCCTTGCGCCGCGCCCACGCCGAGCGCTTCCGCCCCGAGCGTGGCCTGCTCGTGATTGCCGGCCGCGTCACGCCCGCGCAGGGGCTGGCGCTGGCGCGCGCGGCCTTCGGTGACTGGAAAGCCACCGGCGAGGCCGCGCCACGCACGCCTGCCGCGCCGCGCCAGGCCGCGCCGGCGCGCTTGCTGCTGGAACGCCCGGGCAGCGTGCAGGCCACGCTGCGCCTGGGCCGCCTGGCAGGGCCCGCCAGCGGCGCCGACACCGTGCCGCTGCGCGTGGCCAGCGCGGTGCTGGGCGACGGTTTCACCAGCCGCATCAACATGAACCTGCGCGAAGAAAAGGGCTACACCTACGGCGCCAGCATGCGCCCGCGCAGCTTGCGCGACGGCGGTGCGCTGGTGGGCGGCGCCGACGTGCGCAACGAGGTGACGGGGGCTTCGCTCGCCGAATTCCAGGCCGAGTTCCGCCGCCTGGGCAGCGAGCCCGTGCCGCGCCACGAACTGCAGGAAACGCAGCGCTACATGGCCGGCAGCTACCTCGTGGGCCTGCAGACGCAGGACGCCGTGGCTGGCACGCTGGCGCGCAACTGGATGGTGGGCTTGCCGGCGAACTACCTGGTGGACTATGTGGCGAAGGTGCGCGCCGTGACGGCGCCTCAGGTGCAGGCGATGGCGAAGAAGTATTTCGTGCCCGAGGCCTACAGCATCGTCGTGGTGGGCGACCCGGCGGTGGCGCCTCAGCTGGCGCCGTTCGGCAAGTTCGAGGTGCCGAAGCCTTGATCGTCAGCGCTTGACCGTCACCGCAGGCGCGCGCCGGAATCACCTGTCACGCCTGTCACGCCCGTCACGCCTGTCACCCCTGTCATGCCTGCCACGCGTGCCGGCAGTGCGTCGGCCCTGAAAAAGCGCAGCTCCAGGCTGCAGCGCGGCTGCGTCATGGCGGGCGTGAGATGGGTGCGGTGCAGGCACAGGCCGTCGAAGAGCAATGCATCGCCCGGCTGCAGCACGGCGTGCTGCATCGCGGCTTCACCGTAGCGCGCGGCCACGGCTGCGGGCGTGAGCTCATCGGGGCTCAGCAGCGCGGCCGGAGTTGCATCCACCCACTGCAGCGAGGGCGCGTCTTCGCCGCAGGGTGTGAGCGCGATCCACAGCGTGCGCATCTGAAGCGCCGCATCGGCCGGTGCGGGCCGGCCGGCATGAGCCCGGAAGTCGTGGCGCAGGGCGCCGTCCTGGTGCCAGCTGTGCGGCGGCCGGCCCTGGCGCAGCCAGCTTTGCGTCAGGTTGCACCAAGGTGCCGGGCCCAGTGCGGCGACGAGCGGCGCCGCCGCTGCGCTGGCCGATATGACCTGCAGAACTTCGGCGGCATTCAAGGGCAGCGCCGTCATCGGCAACGAGGCAGTCACGCCTTCGGTCTGCCGCTGCCAGGCCGCGCACAACGCCTGGGGCAGCAGCTGGGGAAGCAGCTTCACACCGTCTCGGCCAGGGCCCGTTCGATTCGCCGCTTC
>JBBSCV010000389.1:0-3654 GCA_038249925.1 Burkholderiales bacterium | reverse complement strand
GCAATGCCCAGCGTCGGATGGATGGGCCCCTGAATGGCGTTGGCCTTCACGACGGGGCTTTGCGCCTGGTACGCGAACAGGTCCACCGTGTGCGCGGCGTGGTGCCACAGCAGGTGGTCGGTCCAGCTGCGCGGCTGGCCCAGCGCGTTCATGTTGCTGCGGCGAAAGAAGTAGGTCTGCACGTCCATCTGCTGGATGTGGAACCCACCGCTCACGATGCGCTGGCGCACCCACTGGTGGCTGGGGTTGAAGCGCCGGGTGTGGCCGCACATCGCCACGAGGCCGCTGCCTTTCGCGCGCTGCACCACGGCCTGGCCGTCTTTCAGCACATCGCACAACGGTATCTCCACCTGCACGTGTTTGCCGGCGTCCAGGCAGGCCAAGGTTTGCGATGCTTGCAGCTGCGTGGGCGTGACGAGGATCACCGCGTCCACCTCGCGGATGGCCAGGCTGTCTTCGAGCTTCGTGGTGACATGCGCAATGCCGTAGCGGCTGGCCACTTCGTGTGTCTTGGCGAGGTCGCGGCTGATGAGCGAGACCACCTCGACATCGGGAATGAGCTTCATTGCGTCGAGGTGCTTGATGCCGAAGGCGCCGGCACCGGCAAGGGCGACCTTGATCGTCATGTGTTCTCCAGAATGAGGTGGCCCACGGCGGTGTTCGACGCAGGCACGTGATAGAAGCGATGCAGCACCTTGGGCGCAACGCCACCGTGCACATCGGCCATCGCGCCGCGCGCGATCAGCCACATCACCAGTTCGATGCCTTCGCTGCCGGCTTCACGCACATAGTCGATGTGCGGCACTTCGGCCTGGCCTGCCGGGTCGGCGATCAGGCGGTCTAGGAAGCGCTGGTCCCAAACATTGTTGATGAGCCCGGCACGCGGCCCCTGCAACTGGTGGCTCATGCCACCGGTGCCCCAGATCTGCACATTCAGCGGCTGGTCGTAGCTCTCGATGGCCTTGCGGATGGCTTGGCCGAGCATGAAGCAGCGCCGGCCTGATGGCGCCGGGTACTGGACCACGTTCACGGCGAAAGGGATCACCGGGCAGGGCCATTCGGCCGGCTGGCCGCACATCAACGAAAGCGGCACCGTCAAGCCATGGTCCACGTCCATCTTGTTGACGATGGTGAGGTCGAAGTCGTCCTGGATCACGCTGTGCGCGATGTGCGCGGCCAGTTCCGGATGGCCCATCACCCGGGGCACAGGGCGCGGGCCCCAGCCTTCGTCGGCCACCGCGTACTCGGCTGCGGTGCCGATGGCAAAGGTGGGGATCATCTCCAGGCTGAAGGCCGTGGCGTGGTCGTTGAAGACCAGGAAGACGACATCGGGCGTGTTCTGCTTGAACCAGTGTTTGCTGGTTTCGTAACCCTTGAACAGCGGCTGCCAGTAAGGCTCGTCGTTCTTGCCGAGATCGAGCGCGGCGCCGATGGCCGGCACATGGCTGGTGTAGACGGACGCGGTGATGCGGGCCATGGTCTAGAGCCCCGCTTTCTTGCTGCTGCCTGACTTCCCTTGCGGTTGGCGGTGCGCCTGCGCCGTACCGTCCTCACCGACCACGCGGTTGCCTTCGACCGATCGGCCGCCCTGGATCATCATGTCGCGGTATTCCTCTTCGGTCATGCCGGTCATGCTGCCGGCCATCTGTTGGAAGCTCTTGCCGTGCGTGGCACCAAGCTTGGCCAGAAAATAGATGTTGCCGCCGGCGGCGATGCAGCGGTTGAGATCCCGCGCCAGCACCGCCTGCTTCTGCTCTTCGGTCATCGGCCACGCGTCCAGATAGGCGCGTTCGTCGGCCTTGAAGCGTGCGCGATTCTCGGCCTTCATCAGGCTCATGCAGAACTGGTTCAGGTGGTAGCCCTTGCGCGATTGTTCTGCGTCGAAGATGGTCGTGCCGGGCACGTCCAGGTAGGGTTTGTTCAAGGCCATGGTCAGATCTCCTCCGGCCAATACAGACGCATTGGGTTGTCAACCAGCAGCTTCTGTTGCAGCGCGACGGTGGTGGCGATGTGCGGGATGAAGTCCACCAGCAGGCCATCGTCGGGCATGTGGTCCTTCAGGTTCGGGTGCGGCCAGTCGGTGCCCCACAGCACGCGGTCCGGGAACGTCTCGACGATGCGGCGTGCAAAGGGCACGACATCGCGGTAGGCCGCCTGTTCGCCGTGCAGCGCCTTGGGGCCGGTGACCGACAGGCGCTCCGGACAGCTCACCTTGCTCCACACGTTCGGGTGCTGTTGCATGAACTTCAGGAACAGCGCGAATTCGGGGCCGTCCAGGGGCTTGCTCACGTCGGGCCGGCCCATGTGATCGACCACCACGGTGGTCGGCAGCGCGGTGAAGAAGTCCCACAGCTCGGGCAAGTCCACGGCTTCGAAGTAGATGACGACATGCCAGCCCAGCGCCTTGATGCGGCTGGCGATGTCCAGCAACTCGTCCTTGGGCGTGAAGTCCACCAGGCGCTTGACGAAGTTGAAGCGCACGCCGCGAACACCGGCTGCGTGCAGGTCCTGAAGTTCGTGATCGGTGATGCTGCGCCTGACGGTGGCAACGCCGCGCGCCTTGCCGCCGCTGTGGATGCAGGCATCGACCATCGCGCGGTTGTCGGCGCCGTGGCAGGTGGCCTGCACGACCACGTTGCGCGCAAAACCCAGGTGGTCGCGCAGGGCGTAGAGCTGGGCTTTCGAAGCGTCGCATGGCGTGTACTTGCGCTCGGGCGCAAACGGAAACTCCGCGCCGGGGCCGAAGACATGGCAGTGCGCATCGACGCTGCCTGCGGGCAGTTGGAAACGGGGTTTGCCGGGACCGGCGGTCCAGTCCATCCAGCCCGGCGTTTTGGTGAATTCCATCGAGACTTTCAAAAGAACAGTCAGGCCTTCTCGTAAGGCATGCCGGCGTACTGCTCGGCCAGCGAAGCCTGGGCGTGGGGCGATGATTTCAGGTAGTCCAGCTCGCTCTCCTGCGCACGCTGATCGAAGGCAGTCGCACTCGGGAAACGGTGCAGCAGATTGGTCAGGTACCACGAGGTGCGCACCGAGCTCCACACGCGGCGCAGTGCCATCGTGCTGTAGCTGTCGATCAGCGCACTGCTGCCGGTGCTGTAGAAGGAAGCCAACGCACGGCTCAGATAGAACACATCGGACGCCGCCAGGTTCAAGCCCTTGGCGCCGGTGGGCGGCACGATGTGCGCTGCGTCGCCACACAGGAAGAGCCGGCCGTGACGCATCGGTTCGGCGACATAACTGCGCAGCGGCGCGATGGACTTTTCGATCGACGGCCCGGTCTCGATCTGGCGCGCCATCTCGGCCGGGAAGCGCGCGGTCAGCTCGGTCCAGAAGCGGTCGTCGGACCAGTCTTCGACCTTGTCGTCCAAGGGAACCTGCACGTAATAGCGGCTGAGCGTGCTGCTGCGCATGGAAGCCAAGGCAAAGCCGCGTTCATGGTTGACGTAGGTGACATCGGGCAGCGGCGCGGTGCGCGACAGGATGCCCAGCCAGCCGAAGGGGTAGGCCTTCTCGAACTCGCGCAGATGGGTGGCGGGAATCGCTTTGCGCGACACGCCATGAAAACCGTCGCAGCCGGCGATGTAGTCGCAATCCAGACGCAAGGTTTCGCCGTTGTGGCGGAAGCTGATCCAGGGCTTGTCGCCTTCAACG
>JBBSCV010000388.1:0-3657 GCA_038249925.1 Burkholderiales bacterium | reverse complement strand
GCCAGCCTGCGACGCCAACGGTCTGGCAGCGGCCTTCCGCCGCGGCATGGCCGACATGTTGCCGGCCGTGCTGGTGGTGGCGCTGGCCAAGGGCCTGGTGCTGATGCTGGGGGGCGACAACCCCGGCCAGCCTTCGGTGCTGAACACCTTGCTCTACCAGATGGGCCAGAGCCTAGAGGGCACGCCGCAGGCGCTGGCCGCCTGGGGCATGCTGGTGCTGCAGTCGATGCTGAATTTCTTCGTGCCTTCGGGCTCGGGCCAGGCGGCGCTCGTGATGCCGCTGCTGGCGCCGCTGTCTGACCTGCTGGGCCTGACGCGCCAGACCGCCGTGCTTGCGTTCCAGCTCGGCGACGGGCTCACCAACATCATCATCCCCACCTCGGCCAGCCTGGTGGCCTGCCTGGGCGCCGCGCGCATCGACTGGGCGGTGTGGCTGCGCTTCGTCTGGCGGCTGCAGCTGTGGCTGTTCGCGCTGGCCAGCGTGTTCGTGCTGGTGGCGGTGGCCGTGGGCTACAGCTGACGGGCGGCCGGCGTCGTCCCGGCCACGCTGGATGAAGCGGTCAGCGCCGGCGCGCCCCGGCGCGCCGCGGCGCGGCCAGCAACGGCCCGCCGTCTTCGATGCGGCCGTGCCGCCAGTCGGCAAAACCGGCGCGCTGCAGGGCGGCCAGCCAGGTGGTGTGGCTGTCGCCGCAGCGGCCCAACGCCTGTTGCGCGGCCGGCGACAGGAAAGCGGCGTGGATCAGCTCGCGCGGCAGCATCTCGCCCACGTGGCTGCTGAAAGCCGGGCCATGGCGCTGGGCGGCGTCTGCTGCGTCCAGGCTGCCGGGCGGCAGAAAGTGCCGCACCAGCCCGTCCCAGAACGGGCTGCAGCCGGCAGCGTCGCGCCAGCCCGGCAGTTCGGCGATGACCCAGCTTGCCGGCGTGTCCGCATCGGCCAGGCGGGCCAACGCGGCCTGCAACAAGGCATCGGCGACGGCTTCCGGCTCTTCGGCGTCGGCTGACAGGAAGAGGCCGCTGAGTTCGGCCTCGCCGGTGGTGTCGTGGCCCAGTTGCAGCGTGGTCTGCACCTGGTACAGACCGAGCTCGGGCGCGCTGTGCACCACGCGGCCGAAGTGGAAGCTGCAGCGCGCACGGCTGCGGCCCTGTTCGGGCAGACCGTGCAGTGCGCCGAGCAGCCGGCCGTCGGGCGCCTGCGCGCACAGCCACCAGCCGCCCGGCTCGTGCGCCGGCGGCGCCGTGGGTGGGGCCACGCTCGTCTGCACGATCTGGAAGGTCGGCTTCATGCGGGTTCCGGCAACTGCAAGGGCGTGGCCAGCGGCTGCGGGCCGAGGTCGGCCGCCGCGTCGCCGGCAGCGACCAGCCGGGCGCGGAAGCCTGCGCGGTGGCGGGTGCAGGCCAGGGTCGGCTGCGCTGCCAATTGCGCCAGCGGCCGCGCTGCGCGCACGCTGCCCAGCGCCTGCAAGCGGCCTTCAGCCGTGGGGCCGCCGTCGAAGATGTCGATGTAGCTGTCGGCGTCGAAGCCTTCATCGATCAGGATCTGAAACGGCAACTCGCCGTCAGGGTGCAACTGCCCGATGGCACTTTGCGCGGCTTCGGGCAGCAGCGGCACGTACAGCGGCGACTGCGGCATCAGGTGGGCGATGAAGGCCTTGCTGCGGCCACCGGCCAGCGCTTCGGCCTGCGGGTAGTCCATGCCGAAGAAGCGCCGGCCGATGGCGTCCCAGAAAGGGCTGGCGCCGTCGGCGTCGAGAAGGCCCGGAAATTCGGCCACGATGCGGTCGGAGAAGCGCTGCGGATGCAGGGCCAGGAACAGCAAGCGCGCCCGCGACAGCAGTTGCGCCGCGGCCGCAGGCGCGCCCGGGACGATGTAGAACGAGGTGAGCAGGCTGCTGCCGGTCAAGTCATGGCACAGGTGAAGCGTGTGCGTGCGCTGCGTCAGCCCGAGTGCTGCGCTGCTGGCGACGATGAATTCATTGCGGTAGCTGTAGAAGCGGCTGGCAAAGCCCGCGCGCGCCGCGATGCCGGCACAGCCCAGCAGACGTTCGGACCCCGGCCCCGACCCCGGCGCCTGCAGCACGAACAGATAGCGCTCTTCGCCGCTGGTGTCTTCGTCTTCGGTGGCAAAGGCCTGCAGCGATTCTTCGATGCGTCGGCCGAGCCCGAGGCGGTCTTCTCGCAGCGAGCCGATGCCCGGCCCCGCCGCCGCAGCCAGGCCCTGCAGCGCGTCCAGGTCGTCGGCAGCCACGGGGCGCAGCAGCAAGTCGGTGGCGAGCAATCGAGGCAGTGTCATCTTGACGTGCGTGCAGTTCAGCCAGCGTTGCGGGCTGCGAGTGTGCCGCCTGCGGCGCCGCGCGGTTCAGCGCTGGCACTGTCCCTGGCCCCGAGCCCGGCCGCGCCGGTCAGGTGGCTGCGCAGGCCGGCCAGTTCGCGCGCTCTTTCGTCTCGCGGTGTGCAGCCGAAAGCAGCGCGGTAGGCGTTCGAGAAATGTGCGCCGCTGGCAAATCCGCAGGCCAGCGCCACCTGCAGGATGGACTGGCCGCTGCGCTGCAGCAGTTCGCGGCTGCGCTGCAGGCGCAACTGCAGGTAGTGGCGGCTGGGCAGGCTGTCCAGATGCTGCTTGAACAGGCGTTCGAGCTGCCGGCGCGACAGGCACACCAGGCGCGCTACGTCGTCGGTGGGCAGCGGCTCGGCCAGGTTGGCCTGCATCAGCGCCAGTGCTTCGGCCAGGCGCGGCGGCATCAGCGCATGCGCTGCGGGTTGCTCGGCCAGACGTTCGTCGCCCGCGCGCAGGCCAGACAGGCCCAGCCGGGCAGCCAGCCGGCGCGCCAGCGGCAGGCCATGTTCACGCGCCAGCAGCGCCAGCAGCAGGTCGGGCACCGCCAGCGGGCGCGCGCTGCTCGCCAGCTGGGCCTGGCCCGGCCGCGCGTCCAGCTCCCACAGGCCCTGGGTCCAGATGACTTGGGGCTGCTGTTGCTGCAGTTGCGGCAGCACCCAGTCGGCCGCGCAGGCACGGCGGCCTTCCATCAAGCCGGCGGCAGCCAGCCACAGCGCGCCGCCTTCCAGCCCGCCCAGCAGCACCCGGCGCTGCGCCAGTGCGCGCAGGCCGGCGGGCAAGGTCGACAACGCGGCGCTGTCGGCCAGGGTGCGCCAGGGCGCGACCAGCCAGAACTGGTCCCAGGGCCGGGCCAGGTCGGTCGTCGCCAGCGGCGCTACCTGCACCTGGTAGCACAGGCCGCCCAGCAAGGCGTTGGCGCCTTCCAGCACTTCGGCCACCAGCGGCCCGCTCAGGCGTGAAGCGCCCGGCAGCAGGCAGACGGCGACTTGGCGCGTGTCCATTTCCTGTGGTTCGCTTCAGGCCGACAGCAGCTTGCCGCTGCGCCGTGCTTCCTGGCCGGCGATCTTGGCCACCGACTGCCCGGCCCGCGCCCAGCGCTGCAATTCCCGCGCGAAGAACAAACCGTCCACCGGGCTTTGCAGAATTTCGCAGCGGCCGCTGACGGGGCAGACCAGGTCGGCCAGCGGCTGCCCGGCCTGCACCCGTTGGCCCAGTGGCAGCCGCCACACCAGCACGCCACTGAACGGCGCCAGCAGGTGCAGGCAGCCGGCCAGTGGGCGCACGGCGCAATCCTGCTGCGGCGTCTGCGTCTGCGTCTGCGT
>JBBSCV010000387.1:0-3663 GCA_038249925.1 Burkholderiales bacterium | reverse complement strand
GTCGTTGCGCTGCGCGGGCGATGGCCTCGGCCTGCGGGCGTACCGCCGGCGGCAGATCGGCCGGGATCAGCGCGCCGCTGTCGAGTGCCTCGGTGCGCTGGTGCGCGGTGTCGGCCGGGGTGAGGCCGGCGGGGAAGGGGAAGGTCTCGAAGCAGGTGGTAGGGGTGTAGCGTGGCCGGTCTTCGAGCGACGTGCCGAGGCGCAGCGACCAGAGTTCGTGGAAACGGCTGTGCAGGATGCCGAAGGTGGCGTCGTCTGCTCGGGCAACGATGCAGGCCGCATGGCTCGGAAGCACGACGATTGGGGCCCAAGTCCAAAGGCGGTGCTTGGCAACAATGGACGTAGCCGCATAGCGAACGAGTTCTTTCACGGCTCTTCGCATGTCGCCAGCAGTGCGCGCATGCAACCACCACCGGCGGCGCTCAGCCTCATTGCGTGTTGCCGCCTTCTCCGGCTTGACGACGTTCAGTGCATGCATGAATGGCGCCTCGAAGAGTGCCGCCTGCTGCTCACTCATCGACTCGCCGAAGTCCACGATCCAAGTGTCTGACGGACGCCTAACCAGATCGGCGCCGTTGATCCAAGGCTTGAGTACCTCATGATTGCCCCGACTACCGGGGTTGGGTAAGGAAAGCCAGGTTCGGGCTTGTTCCCCCGGTACGTCGAAGCTGGCCTTCTTCGAAGTACCCACGAAACAGGATTCCTCGTTCTGCGGCAGCCGGCAAGCGCGGGTGAGGTCGAATTCCCGTGCCGCCTCGGCGCCAGTCAGGTCGGCATTGATGAACGCTGCTGCCTGGCCGTTCAACCGCGGAGGGCTGCCGCCGCTGCCAAAGGCGATCAACGACACCCGCACAGCCGCGCCGTCGTTGATCCAGGGCTCGTCACTCCAGGCATCGAAGATGCGCGTCGTCTCGCACACGCGGTCCAGCACGGCCCGGTTCTTGCCGCCGCGGATCGAGTTCGTCGCCACCAGCCCGGCCCGCTGTAGCGCGCCCAACTCGATCTGTGAGCGCGCGCACTCGAACCAGTAGCACACCAGGTCCGCGCCGCCAGGCACCCGACCAGCGTACGCGGCACGCAGTCTCTCCGTGTAGGCATCGCCCAACTCGCTGCGCATCTTCTTGTCGCCCACAAATGGCGGGTTGCCCACCACCACATCGGCCTTCGGCCAGGTCGCCGGTTGCCCGTCGGCCGCCAGCACCGCATCCCGACACTCGATGTGATCCAGCGGTTCCAACACCGGATTCAACTTGAAGCCGTACCCCCGCTGAATTCGCCATTGCAGCTCGCCAATCCACACGGTCACGCGCGCCAGCTCGGCCGCGTATTCGTTCAACTCGATGCCGAGCACGTTGTGCGGCCCGGTCACGTCGTGCTGGCGCTCCAGGCCCAGCGCCTCGGCTTCCAGGTTCACCTGATGCTCGATGTCCTTCAGGCACTTCAGCGCCAGGTACAGGAAGTTGCCGCTGCCGCAGGCCGGGTCGAGCACGCGGTAGTTGCGCAGCCGCTCCAGGAAGCCCACGAAGACCCCCTGCGCTTCGCGCCAGGGCTTGTCGCCGTGCTTCCTGCTCTTGGCGATGGCTGCGGCCAGCGTGGCTTTGGCGCCCGCCCACTCGACCAGCAGCGGCCGCTGCACCACGGGTTCGACCAGGCGCAGGATGGTGGCGGCGTCGGTGAAGTTGGCGCCGAGCTGGCTGCGCTTGGCGGGGTCCAGCCCGCGCTCGAACAGGGTGCCGAAGATGGTGGCGTCGATGGCGCTCCAGTCCAGCGTGCTGCCTGCCTTGAGCGCGGCCACGTCGGCGGCTTGAAGCGGCGGCACCTCCACCTTCAGGAACAGGCCGCCGTTGAACCACGGCACCGAGTCGACGCCGAACATGCCGCCTTCGCGCATCGACTCGAACAGCAGCGCGAGTTGATGGCGCATCTTCTCGGGAGTCAGCGCCACGCTGACCAGGCGCTCGAACAAGCGGGCAGGAAGCAGGCCCACGTCTTCGGCGAAGAAACAGAACACGCACTGCGTCAGGAAGTGGCTGACCTGCGCGGGCGCCACGCCGGCGGCGCGCAGGCGCTCTGCCGTGCCGGCGAAAGTCTGCGCCGCCTCTTCGGTAATGTCGCGGTTGCTGCGGCGCGGCTTGAAACTCTCCGGGTTTTGCCAGAGCTGCCGCAGACGCTGCTGCACCTCGGGCCGTGCCAGGTCATCCAGTGCGAAGGCGTGGCACTCGCTGGGGGTGCCCGTGAAGTGCGTGTGAACCTCGATGCGCAGGCGGTCGCTGACCACCAGCAGCGGCGGGTTGTGCAGCGGCAGCGCATACATCATGAGCTGTCGCAGCGCACCTTCCAGGCTCTTGCCCGGGGCCTTGTATTCCCAGGCGAAGCAGCCGCGCAGCCAGACATCGGCGAAGCCGTCCGTGCGGCGACCCGTGCCGCCGGTCTTGGCCAGGCCGCGCTCGAACTGGTAGTTGTCGGAATCGCCGGGCGTGGGCACACCCAGCACCTGGCACAGGTCCATGAAGTGCGGCTGCGCGCCGGCGCGTTCGTTGAGCGTGTGCGCTGGCCCGCCCGGCCCCCACTTCGCAATGAACTCGCGCGCGGTCATGCCGCTGGCGATGTTGGCTTTCGACATTCGTCCTCCCTCGGGCCCGTGCCTCTGCCGTGGAAGGGCCGGCTGGGCAGTTGTCGGCGCATTGTGGCGGCGTGCTGCGCGGTCGGTAAGCCCGGGAAACATTGCGCCATCCCGTCACAATCCATCGCGACCCGCAGCCTTCGTGACGGGACAAGGAGACCCACTTGACCCTCAGCGACATCCAGATCGCACGCCAGGCCCGACTGCAGCGCATCAGCCACCTCGCGCACGAGCGCCTGGGCATCCCTGACGAGCATCTCGTGCCCTACGGCCACCACAAGGCCAAGCTCTCGCTGCGCTACATCGAGACGCTGCAAGGCCGCCCCGACGGCAAGTTGATTCTTGTCACCGCCATCAGCCCCACGCCGGCTGGCGAGGGCAAGACCACCACCACCGTGGGCTTGGGTGACGCGCTGAATCACATCGGCAAGAAAGCGCTGATCGCGCTGCGTGAACCCTCGCTCGGCCCGGTGTTCGGCCTGAAGGGCGGCGCTGCCGGAGGCGGCTACGCGCAGGTGGTGCCGATGGAAGACATCAACCTGCACTTCACCGGCGACTTCAGCGCCATCGCGCTCGCGCACAACCTGTTGTCGGCCTGTCTGGACAACCACATCCACCACGGCAACGCGCTCGACATCGACGTGCGCCGCATCGGGTGGAAGCGTGTGATGGACATGAACGACCGCGCGCTGCGCGACCTGACCGTGGGCCTGGGCGGGCCGGCCAACGGCTTTCCGCGCCAGGACGGCTTCGACATCGTCGTGGCCAGCGAGGTGATGGCCATCCTGTGCCTGAGCACGTCGCTGCAGGACTTGAAGCAGCGCCTGGGCCGCATCGTCGTGGCCGAGACGCGGGCGCGCAAGCCGGTCACCGCGGCTGACCTGAAGGTGCACGGCGCGATGACGGTGCTGCTGAAGGACGCGCTGGCGCCCAACCTCGTGCAGACCATCGAGAACAACCTCGCGCTGCTGCACGGCGGGCCGTTCGCGAACATCGCGCACGGCTGCAACAGCGTCATCGCCACCCGCACGGCGCTGAAG
>JBBSCV010000386.1:0-3670 GCA_038249925.1 Burkholderiales bacterium | reverse complement strand
CGCTGGGCGCCAGCCCGGGCAGCATCATGGGCGTGTTCATGGTGCAGGGCGCCACCAGCGGCATCATCGGCACCTTCGGCGGTTGCGCGCTCGGCCTGCTGGTGGCGTTCAATGTCGACGTCATCGTGCCGGCCATCGAACGGCTGCTCGGCGTGGCCTTTCTGCCCGGCAGCATCTACGTCATCAGCCGCATGCCCAGCGAGCCCATGGCGGCGGACATCGTGCCGGTGCTCGTCATCTCGCTGCTGCTCTCCTTCGTGGCCACCATCTACCCGAGCTGGCGCGCCAGCCGCGTGAACCCGGCCGAGGCGCTGCGCTATGAATGAGGCTGCAGTGTCGCCGGGCAACGACGTGGTGCTCCAGGCCACCGACCTTCACAAGCGTTTCATCGAAGGCCAGGGCGACGACGCGCTGGACGTGACGGTGCTGCGCGGCATCAGCCTGCAGGTGCGGCGCGGGCAGAGCCTGGCCATCGTCGGTGCCTCGGGTTCGGGCAAGAGCACGCTGCTGCACTTGCTGGGCGGGCTGGACGCGCCCACCTCGGGCCATGTGCAGCTGATGGGCCGCGACCTGGCGCAGATGGACGCCGCCACGCAGAGCCGCTGGCGCAATCTGCATCTCGGGTTTGTCTACCAGTTCCATCACCTGCTGCCCGAGTTCAGCGCGCTGGACAACGTGGCCATGCCGCTGCGCATACGCCGCATGGCGCCGAGCGCTGCACGCGAACAGGCGCGGCAGATGCTCGCGCGCGTGGGCCTGGCCGAGCGCACTGCGCACCACCCGTCGCAGCTTTCAGGGGGTGAACGCCAACGCGTGGCCATCGCGCGCGCGCTGGTCACACGCCCGGCCTGCGTGCTGGCCGACGAGCCCACCGGCAACCTCGACCGCGAAACCGCCGACGGCGTGTTCGCACTGATGATGGAACTGGCGCGGGAACACGGCACGGCCTTCGTCGTGGTGACGCACGACCACGCGCTGGCCGCGCGCTGCGGTGAGACCCTGAACCTGTCTCGCTGAAGCACGTTTCCTACAATGGGTGGGTGCACCTGCTGAACGCCGACCTCCACAGCCATTCCAACGTCTCCGACGGCACGCTGAGCCCGGAAGCTCTGGCGCAGCGGGCCTTCGACAACGGCGTCGATCTCTGGGCGCTGACCGACCACGACGAACTCGCCGGCCAGCGCCGGGCGCGCGAGACGGCGCTCGACTTGGGCATGGCCTACCTCACCGGCACCGAGATCTCGGTCAGCTTCGCCGGGCAGACGGTGCACATCGTCGGCCTGGGTTTCGACGATGCAGACGAGGCGCTCAACGCCGGCCTGGCCGCCACACGCGGTGGCCGCACGCAGCGTGCGCGCGACATGGCGGCGGGCTTGGCCAAGGCGGGCATCGCGGGCGCGTTTGAGGGTGCGCTGCGCTATGTCAGCAACCCCGATCTCATCTCGCGCACGCACTTCGCACGCTTCCTGGTCGAAAGCGGTGTCTGCCCCGACACCCACAGCGTCTTCCGCCGCTACCTGACTGAGGGCCACCCGGGCTACGTGCCTCACGAGTGGGCCAAGCTCGGGGAAGCCGTGCGCTGGATCACCCAGGCCGGCGGCATCGCCGTCATTGCCCACCCGGGCCGCTACCGCTTCACGCCCACGGAGGAATACGCACTCTTCACCGAGTTCATCGCCCACGGCGGACAAGGCGTGGAGGTGATGACGGGCAGCCACAGCGCTGCCGAGCACATCCGGTATGCCGACACCGCCACCGAGTTCGGCCTCTTCGCCAGCCGTGGCAGCGACTTCCATTCGCCCGGCGAGAGCCGCACCGATTTGGGCAGCCTGCCCGACCTGCCGGGGCGCTTGAAGCCGGTGTGGGAAGCGCTCGCGGCGCGTGTTCACAGCGCCGCTACATAAAGCGGATCCCGTAAAAACCCGAAGTCGGGTTAGAATCAGAGGCTGCGCTGAAGACACGAGTTTTCGGCCAGATCGTTCATCCCCTTCGGCCTCTTGCCACTCAGGTTTTGACGCGCGTGCACTGACACAAGCTTCATGACTGCGGTGCGCTTCTCACGGGTCGGCGGCGATGCCGTCGCACGACCTCCCGGTGCCCATCTTCAGGGCCGTCCACAAGACAAAGCCGGGGTCCTTACGCGACTTCACCAGGCTGGGTTCCTCAAGGAGCCGAGTCGGGCGCGCCTCTGCGCGCCCAGCAGTAAATCAAGCGAGAGTGATGATGAGTTTCGAGAATCTGAACCTGAACGAAGTGCTGACGCGCGCCCTCGGCGCCGCCGGCTATACCGAAGCCACCGCCGTGCAAGCCGAGGCCATTCCGCCGGCGATGGCCGGCAAGGACCTGATGGTCAGCAGCCGCACCGGCAGCGGCAAGACGGCCAGCTTCATGCTGCCCGCGTTGACGCGCATTCTGGCCAGCCGCAGCCTGCCCATCGCCCAGCGTGGCAAGGGCCCGCGCGTGCTGGTGCTGGCACCCACCCGTGAACTGGCCATGCAGGTGGCCAAGGCCGCCAGCGACTACGGCCGCTTCGTGCCAGGCCTGCGTGTGGCCACCGTCGTCGGCGGCGTGCCTTACGGCGCGCAGCTGGCTGCGCTGCGCGGCCCGCTGGACATCCTGATCGCCACCCCCGGCCGCCTCATCGACCATCTCGGTTCGGGCAAGGCCCAGCTCGGCAACGTCGAGATGCTGGTGCTCGACGAAGCCGACCGTATGCTGGACATGGGCTTCATCGACGACATCCGCCTCATCGTGGACGCGACGCCGAAAGAGCGCCAGACCGTGATGTACAGCGCCACCTTCAGCGGCAACGTCGGCCGTCTGGCCGCCGATCTGCTGCGCGACCCGCAGCGCATCGAAGCCAGCTCGCAGACCGAAGGCCATGCCGACATCGAACAGCGCCTGCACTGGGCCGACGACCTGACGCACAAGAATGCGCTGCTCGACCACATCCTGACCGAGCGTTCGATGGAGCAGGCCGTGGTCTTCACCAGCACCCAGCGTGATGCCGACTGGCTGGCCGACCGCCTGCACGACATGGGCCACAGCGTGGCCAGCCTGCACGGTGGCATGCCGCAAGGCCGCCGCACCCGCGTGCTGCAAGGCCTGCGCAGCAAGCACCTGCGTGTGCTGGTGGCGACAGACGTGGCTGCGCGTGGCATCGACGTGCCGAGCATCAGCCACGTCATCAACTACGGCCTGCCGATGAAGGAAGAGGACTACGTGCACCGCATCGGCCGCACCGGCCGTGCCGGCCGCGCTGGCCTGGCTGTGACGCTGGCCGAGCGCCGTGACAGCGGCATGATCCACCGCATCCAGCGCTACACCACGCAGCGCATGCCGGTGGCCACCATCGAAGGCCTGGAGCCCAAGCGTTCCGAGCCGCCGAAGCCTTTCGATCGTCCGGCACGCCCGGCGGGCAAGAGTTTCGGGCCGCGTCCGGCCGGCAAGCCTTTCCGGCCTGCGGGCAAGACCTTCAGCAAGGCCGGCCCGCGCCCGGCACGCTGAAAACCGTCTGCCCAACAAAAAAGCGCCCTGAAAGGCGCTTTTTTTTCGCCGAAGCGGCTTGCCAGTCAAACGCCAATCAAGTCGACCTCGAACACCAGCATCGCGTTGGGCGGGATCACGCCGCCAGCGCCGCGCGCGCCGTAGCCCAGGTCTGCCGGGATCG
>JBBSCV010000385.1:0-3673 GCA_038249925.1 Burkholderiales bacterium | reverse complement strand
CGAGGTGATCATCGCCGAAGCGTATCGCGACGCGCAGAAGATCAAGGGTGAGGGTGATGCCAAGTCGTCAGCGTTGTATGCTGAAGCGTTCGGACGAGACCCGCAATTTGCGCAGTTCTATCGCAGCCTCGAGGCTTACCGCGCCACGTTCCGCAGCAAGAGCGACATGATGGTGCTGGACCCCAGCGGCGACTTCTTCCGCACCATGCGCAATGGCTCGCCCGCAGCCGCGCAGGGTCGCTGAGGGGCAGACAACATCCCGCCTCCGGCTTGACCGCTGACCGCTGAGCGCTGAGCGCTGACCGCTGAACGATGGGCGACCTGCTGCTCGGCGCGCTCGCGTTGATGCTGATCTTCGAAGGACTGTTGCCATTCCTAAGTCCCGGTGCGTGGCGCACAGCCTTCCAGAAGGCAACGCAGATGAGCGATGGCCAGATTCGCTTCATCGGCTTGAGCAGCATGCTCATAGGCGTCGTGCTCCTCTTCCTGTGGCGCTGATCTGCCGTTGAAGGCGGCCCCTGCAGCCGGCTGTCGCCGCAGGTGAGCCCACTACAATGCCGGCTTTTACACCGGTGTTTTTCATGCTCTCTGCTTGGCTACTGCCAGAGCACATCGCCGACGTCCTGCCGACGCAGGCGAGGCGGCTCGAAGACCTGCGCAGGGCGATGCTCGACCGGGCCCGTGGTTACGGGTTCGAGCTTGTCATCCCCCCGCTGCTCGAGCATATCGAATCGCTGCTTTCCGGCACCGGCCGTGAACTTGATCTGAAGACCTTCAAGCTCGTCGACCAGCTCAGCGGCCGCATGCTGGGTCTGCGCGCCGACACGACGCCGCAGGCTGCGCGTATCGACGCCCATCTGCTGAACCGCGAAGGCGTGACGCGCCTGTGCTATTGCGGCCCCGTGCTGCACACGCGGCCCACGGGCCTGTCTGCCACGCGAGAGCCATTGCAATTCGGCGCTGAAATCTTTGGCCACCCGGGCCTTGAAGCCGATCTCGAAGCCGCCGAGCTGGCACTTGACTGCCTGCAGGCCGCACGCGCGCAACCTTTGGTGATGGACCTGGCAGACGCCCGCGTGCTGCGTGGTGTGCTGGCCGGTGTGCCCATGGAGGCTGCGGCACTGCAAGACATCGTGCAGGCGCTGTCGGAGAAAGACGCGCCAGCATTGGCTGTGCTGACACGCGGCGCCCCTGAAGAGGCACGGCACGGCCTGCAAGCCTTGCTGCGTCTGTATGGTGGTGACGAGGTGCTGCTGGCGGCGCGCCGAGAGCTGCCGCAACGCCCGCTGGTTCAGCAGGCGCTGAACGAGTTGCAATGGCTGGCCAGTCACTTGCGCATTGCCTACCCAGCATTGCGCATCGGCTTCGATCTGTCGGACATGAGCGGTTACGCCTACTACAGCGGCGCACGCTTTGCCGTCTATGGCGCTGGCAGCAGCGAAGCCTTGGCCCGCGGTGGCCGCTACGACGAGGTGGGCGCCGTCTTCGGCCGCAACCGACCCGCTGTAGGCTTCAGTCTGGACCTCAAGGCGCTGGTCGAGGTGGGCCCGCCTTCGTCGCGGCCGGCAGCCATACGCGCGCCCTGGGGCGAAGACCCCGAACTTCGCGCTGCAGTGCGGCGGCTGCGCGAGGCCGGCGAAACAGTGTTGGCTGTGTTGCCGGGCCATGATCGCGAAACGCAGGCTTTCGACTGTGACCGCGAACTGGTGCAGGTCGGTGGTCGGTGGGTGTTGCAGGCGCTGAGCGTTCAGTCCGCTCGAACCGATTACTAACGTCCAGAAGGAACTCATTGAACATGCAAGCAGCCATCCGTCCGACCGCGGGCCGCAACGTCGTGGTGGTCGGCACCCAGTGGGGTGACGAAGGCAAGGGGAAGATCGTCGACTGGATGACCGACCACGCCCAGGGCGTGGTGCGCTTCCAGGGCGGCCACAACGCTGGCCACACGCTGGTGATTGCGGGCCGCAAGACGGCTTTGCAACTCATCCCGAGCGGTGTGATGCGCGAAGGCGTGGCCTGCTACATCGGCAACGGTGTGGTGGTGGACCCCGCGCACATGATCAGCGAGATGGAGCGTATCGAAGCCTTGGGCATCGACGTGCGTTCGCGGCTGTTTCTCTCGGAAGCCTGCCCGCTGATCCTGCCGTTCCACGTCGCGCTGGACAGCGCGCGCGAAGGCCGCCGCGAAATCAGTGGCAGCGGCAAGATCGGCACCACTGGCAAGGGCATAGGCCCGGCCTACGAAGACAAGGTGGCGCGCCGCGCGCTGCGAGTGCAAGACCTGAAGCATCCCGCCCGGTTCGAAGCGAAGCTGCACGAACTGGTGGAATTGCACAACACCGAATTGGCCTATCTGGGCAGCGCTTCGCTGGAATGGCAGCCGATGCTCGACGGCGCGATGAAAGCAGCCGAGCAACTGTTGCCGCTGATGGCCGACGTGGGCTATCGCCTGTACGCCGCGCATGCGGCGGGCCATAACCTGCTGTTCGAAGGCGCGCAGGGCACGCTGCTGGATATCGACCACGGCACCTATCCCTACGTCACCAGCAGCAACTGCGTGGCCGGCAACGCGGCTGCAGGCTCGGGCGTGGGCCCGGGCATGCTGCATTACGTGCTGGGCATCACCAAGGCCTACACCACGCGGGTGGGCGGGGGGCCATTCCCCACCGAACTCGACCTCGACGCCGGTGTGGGCCACCACCTCAGCACCGTGGGGCAGGAGCGCGGCACCGTCACCGGCAGAGCGCGACGCTGCGGCTGGCTGGATGCAGCGGCCCTGAAGCGCAGCACCATCATCAATGGCGTTTCAGGGCTGTGCATCACCAAGCTCGACGTGCTGGACGGTCTGCCAGAGATCAATATCTGCACCGGATACAAGCTCGGCAGTCGCGTCGTGGACGTACTGCCCATGGACCCCGACGAAATCAGCGCCTGTGTGCCGATCTACGAGACTTTGCCGGGTTGGGCCGACACCACGGCCGGGCTCACCAACTGGGAACAGTTGCCGCTGAACGCGCGCCGTTATCTGGAACGTATGCAGTCGCTCATCGGCGCCCCCATCGACATGGTGTCCACCGGCCCTGACCGGGTGCATACCATCCTGCTGCGCCACCCTTTCCGCGCCTGAACCTTCAGGCCGGTAACACCCCTCGAGGAGAAACCGAGCATGCTCACCGACGACGGCAAGCACCTTTATGTGTCCTGGGACGAATACAACCTCCTCACAGAGAAGCTGGCGCTGAAGGTGCACGACTCCGGTTGGGAGTTCGACCAGATTCTGTGCCTGGCGCGCGGCGGAATGAGGCCTGGCGACGTGCTCTCGCGGGTATTCGACAAGCCGCTTGCCATCATGAGCACAAGCAGCTATCGCGCCGAGGCCGGCACCATTCAAGGCAGGCTCGACCTGGCCAAGTACATCACCATGCCCAAGGGTGAATTGGCGGGCCGCGTGCTGTTGGTGGACGACCTGGCCGACACCGGCGTCACGCTGCGCGCGGTGGTCGAGCGCCTGCGCGGCATGCCGTCCATCAGTGAATTGCGCGCGGCCGTCATTTGGGTCAAGGGCGTTTCGAGTTACGTGCCAGATTACTTCGTGGACACCTTGCCGAGCAGCCCATGGATTCATCAGCCATTCGAGGAATACGACAACCTCAGGCCGGAAGCATTGGAAAGG